>CAMZKF010000136.1 GCA_947311095.1 uncultured Flavobacteriales bacterium | reverse complement strand
TTTGCTTCGTTTTTTTGACTAAGAAAAAAATGAAGAGCCTGTCTGGCTTGAAGACACAGAGCGTAGAGAAAATTAAGGATACTTTTTCCGTCTTGGGAAAACAAGCGGATAAGCATTTAACTTTTATTACCACAACGTAAATAGATTACGTTGTAGCATTGTAAGTTTGTACCAGAATCAATTAAATACTTATTATTATGAAAAAAGTTAGAAACCTACAAACAACATCTATCATCAATCAAATAGAGATTTCTCATTTAGTTTACGAAAAAGGAGATGACGGTATTATGATGGCTTGCAAAATAGCTAAAAACAATAAATTATACTATACCAATCTATCTATTAGTTTTTCTCAATTTAATGGTTTGATTGCTCAACTACTACAAAAAGGAATAGATATTTATGACTTACTTTCTAATACTCTTTTTAAAGAAAATCAATTAGTTTCTGAAGTTAATTTATCTTCTCTTCTTGGTCAAAACTTAATTGTAAATGATTTTACATTATTAAACAATGCTGCTTAATACTATTTACGAATATAAAACAACTGTTATGAGACAATTAAAAATACAAGTTCAAAAATCAACTCTACCAAACTTAGGTATTCTTACCCAAATTGTAGAATTAAATAAATTTGATATGATTTACATTTACCATCATTTATCGATTGGTGACACGCTATTTTTGGAGCGAGACTATAATCGTCTTTGGGATAAAAATGCAATTTGCGTGTTTTTTAAAGGATTTAAAATAGGATACATTTCTTCCAAAACAAGTGGTATAATAAGCAAACAAATAGATAGAGGAGAAAAGGTGACAGCTAAGGTAAAAGAGCTTCGAAAACAAAAATATATGCCCTTAAATGGTTTGGATATTGAAGTTTATATAGGATAAGACATTTCCAATTTACGATACCAACCAATTAGTAATTTCAAATAAAATTTGAAACACTCCTCGTAAATAATTCCTTTTATCACTTATTTTCTTAAAAAAATAAATACATATCATAGTTAAGTATAATTTTATTTAGAAAGAGTATTTTATAAAAATTCTATTCATTTATGAAATAAAAAAGCATACCTTTGTCCTGATTTTTGGTTTTCGATTCGTCGAAATTAAAAGGGAATCAAGTGTAAATCTTGAACTATTCCCGTAGCTGTAAGTTTTTTTAAGTTTAAATAAACACCACTGTTTACTTGTAAATGGGAAGGTATTTAAATTATAAAATAAGTCAGAAGACCTGCCAAAAATCAACTCAGTGCTTTCGGGATAAAAGCTAAAGAGGGGTTTACTTATTTTCAAACAATAGGTCTAACTATTCTTATGTTTTTATCTTTTTTATTAATTTATTCATTAAAAAAACAAAAAAGATGAAAAAATTTTACTTTGCTTTAGCAATTTCATTTGCTAATTTTTCTAACGCTCAAACCGTTGATTTTGAATCCTTCAATTTAGGAGCTGATACCGTTTGGAATGGTTCTGATTTATCGGGAACTGTCGATTCTGTATTTTCAGCTACTGATACTGTAATTTATTACAATTCAGAATTTAACTTCTCTGGTTTAAATTTCACCAACCAATGGCATTACAATTGGAATTATCAATCAGGAGGATGGGCTTTCTCTAGTCGAACAGCTGACAGTGTACCTAATCTAGCCGGAGCATATAATAGTTACGCAGGTGGTGGAGCAGACGGTTCTTCAAACTATGCCGTTACGTATATTGGAGGAGGAAAAGAAATGACTTTTGAAACAGGAGTTACAGCCATTTTTAACGATATTTCTGTTACCAATAATTCTTATGCTGCCTTGTCAATGTTACAAGGAGATGCTTATTATGGTGGTAACATCGCAAAGAAATTTGGAGGAACAACAGGAGACGATGCCGATTGGTTTTTATTAAGTGTTATCGGGTATGACGCAACAGGCTCTGTTACAGATACAGTGAAATTTTATTTAGCAGACTATCGTTTTGCCGACAACTCTCAAGATTACATCATAAAAGATTGGACAACACTTGACTTAACGTCTTTAGGAGCTATTAACAAAGTAAGATTCGAATTATCATCTTCTGACAATGGTAATTATGGAATGAATACTCCTGCTTATTTAGCATTAGACAATATTAATTTTTCGTCTTACACATCGGTTAATGAATTTTCAGCAAACAATGATTTAAAACTTTATCCTAACCCTACCACATCGATTTTAAATGTTAGTGGTAATTTCGAAAACAGTGATTTATCCATATTTAATCTTGCAGGACAAAAAGTAGTCGGATTAACAATCTACAATTACAATACTCCTGTTAATGTTGCTCATTTAGCAAATGGAATCTATACGTTAAGAATTCAAAAAGATAATGAAATCATTACTTCTAAATTCATAAAAAAATAAAATATATAGATATCTCAAACCGAAAATAAAATTGGTTTGACTATATATAGGTATAATTAATTCGTTAAAAGGAGTATTTTTTTTATTAAAATACTCCTTTTTCATTTACATTCAAATCAAATAGCTCTGCATAAAAAAATTATTATGAAAAATATTTTCAGCTTATTTCTTCTCATTTATTTTAGTTCTTACAGTCAAGGAAATTACGCCCCATGCGCTGACTCTGTTGGTACTACAGCTATGTATAAAGATTCTAGTGCTTTTGTCGATTGGGCAAAAAATTGCATTGTAACAAGAGGATATCAAAATATATTAGACCCTTCTTTAGGTTATACTACAATAGGGTCAAACCAAAGCGGAATAGGAATGGCAGGAGACCATGATATTGTTAGTCTTGGAGATGGAGGAAACGCTATCCTTACATTTAACCATCCAATAATCAATGAGATAGGTGCCGATTTTGCCGTTTTTGAGAACTCGTTTAGCAATGTATTTTTAGAGTTAGCTTTTGTCGAAGTTAGCTCTAATGGAATTGATTTTGTTCGTTTCCCTTCCCATTCTCAAACTCCATTCAATACTCAAATTGGAGGTTTTGATAATTTAAACCCTAAAAACATTCACAATCTAGCAGGGAAATATAAGGTTAATTATGGTACTCCCTTCGATTTAGAAGACTTAATCGACTCAGCTAACGTAGATATCAATAATATTACACACCTAAAAATAATAGATGTTATCGGAATTGTAAATGCAAGCCAAACCAGTTACGACAGCTACGGGAATCAAATCAACGACCCCTTTCCTACTCCCTATCCTAGTTCGGGATTTGACTTAGATGGCGTAGGTGTAATTCATCAATTTGTAGGCATTTCGAACCAAACAGAATTAGAATACGACTTATTTCCTAACCCCTCAAATGGCGATTTTAAACTCCAATTTTCCAATACTTATGAAAGAGAAATCACCCTATACAACACTTTAGGAAATAAAATAAAAGCTATAAAAACAAGGCAAAAAAACCTTTCGTTTAATAACCTTTCAAAAGGATTTTACATCTTAAACATAAGAATTAATAATAAAGAAAAAACAATTAAAGTTATTATAAATTAGGCTATTTTATCGGTATAAAAACCGTTAATACAATCAAATATTCCTTTAAACAATTTTTACAGCTGTATTTCTCTTAATTTTTGTTAATTTAGTATCAAATTACAAAGCCATATGAAGTTGAAAGCACTAATAGTAGATGATGAGTACAATGCACGTAATAACCTAAAATTATTACTAACCGAGTACTGCAAAGAAATAGATGTAGTGGGATTAGCTGAAAGTGCAGAAGATGCCCGAAATAAAATAAAAGAGCTATCACCCCAAGTTTTATTCTTAGACATAGCAATGCCTAATGAAGATGGTTTTTCTTTACTCAAATCCTTACCCAAAAACGACCTTTCTGTTGTTTTTACTACAGCCTATAACGAGTTTGCACTCAAAGCATTTAAAGCAAATGCCATCGACTATTTAGAAAAACCGTTAAGCATCGATGATTTACAAAATGCAACTCAAAAATTAGCCAGAATACACGGAACAAACGAGCAAAGAACAAATACTGAAGTGAATCAATTTATAACTGAAGTAATTGAACCAAAAGCATTGGACAGAATTAGTATTCCAACAAGAAATGGTTATCTAATTCTTAAAAATGAAGAAATCCTTCACCTTGAAGCTAGCGATAATTATACCATGCTTTACTTATCGAACGGAAAAAGACATTTAAGTAGTAAGAATATAAAAATTTATGAAGAGAATTTAGATCCTTCTGTTTTTTATCGAGTGCATAAATCTCACATCATAAATGTAAAAAATCATCTGAAAGAGTTTTCACGCTCTGAAGGAAACGTAGCCATCTTAAGCTCAGGAAAACTAGTCCCTATCTCAAGAAGAAAACTAAGCGATTTTTTATCTTTTATCAACACTTTTTAATTTTATAGTAAACATTAAAACTTTAGTTTACCGTTAGTATGTTCAGTGTTACCGATAACTAATTTTAAACCTTTTTATCACAACTATTTTTATATCTTTCAATAAAAATAATTGTGATTATTAAAAATAAATGTAAAAAAATGTTAATTATTCGCAAAGAATTATTTTCTTTGTAACTTGTGATTAGCTGTGTTTAGTATTTTAAAACCACTTAGAAACAAGCTAACTATCTATATTTGAAGAATTTAAATAATAAATATATGTTAAATAAAATTACTTTATCGTTTTTCTTTATTCTGATTAGTTTAGGATTTACCTATGCCCAATCAGGAACTGGAACATTAAAAGGGACTGTTGTCGATGAATCTGGAGAACCTTTACCTTTTGTAACTGTCTCTCTGTGGGAGAATGGAAATCTAAAAACAGGAGCATCTACCGATTTTGATGGAAACTTTAAGATTGCAAACTTAGAAGCTGGAAAATATGACTTAGAAATTAGTTTTGTAGGGTATCAAACTCAAAAAACAGAAGGAATTGTAATCAAAGGAGGAAAATTACTTCCTTTACCTAAAATAACTTTGAAAGAAGGTAAAATGCTTGAAGGTGTAGAAATTATCACCTATAAAGTACCTTTGATTGATAAAGATGGGGGTTCTTCTGGAGGAACAGTTTCTAGAGATGAATTGGCAAGAATGCCTGGTCGTTCGGCAGGAGCAATTGCAGGAACAGTAGGAGGTGTTCAAACCGATGCAAGTGGAGAGGTTCAATCTTTGAGAGGTTCTAGGAGTGATGCTACTTACTACTATATAGATGGTATAAAAGTAAGGGGGTCTTCGGCGATACCAAAATCAGCGATTGAAGAAGTTGCTGTATTGACAGGTGGTTTACCTGCGAACTATGGAGATGTTACAGGAGGAATTATTTCCATTACTACACGTGGAGCTTCGAGAGAATATTTTGGAGGAATAGAATACGTTACTTCTGGTTACAAATTTGGAAACAAAACATATGGATTGGATCACAATGGATATAACCTTGTTGAAGGTATTATTTCAGGTCCATTGTTAATGAAGAAAGACAGTACAGGTGCTAAAACAGACCCTATTGTTGGTTTTTTCCTATCGGGAAATTACACTTCAATTGTTGACCCTAGACCTTTAGCTTTACCTCAATACAAATTAAAAGAAAGCGTAAGAGATAGCTTATTGATAAACCCTGTAAGACCAAACCCTAGTGGTTCAGGAATCTTGTACAATACTAATTTTTTAAATGAAAATGATTTTGAAGAAGTTAAATTTAGACAAAATGTAAAATCTACTTCTGCCAATTTATCTGGTAAATTAGATTTTAATTTAGGAGAAAATAAAAACTTTACAATAGGAGGAACAGGTAGATTTCAAAAAAGACACTTACCTGATTGGCAACGTTCATTATTTAACTCTTCAAACAATCCTTTAGAAAAAAACATCACTTGGAGAACTTACGCTAAATTTACACAACGATTTGCAAATGCTTCCGATGATACTGAAAAGTCAGGAGGAATTAAAAATGCATTTTATACTTTAATGGTTGATTATTCGCATGAGAATAGAACAAGAGAAAATTCAAAACATAAAGATAAAATATTTAATTACGGACATGTAGGTAAATTTGAAATTCAAAGAGAGGCTACTTACGCATTGCATGATTTTAATGGTGACGGTATTCCTGATGGATTAGCCCAAGACGGAACGAATAGTGTTAAAGTGACTTACACTGGGTCTGAAGAAAATGCAGATTTAGCAGCGGTTACCAATCAATATTTTGCTTTGAATGCAGGTAAAAATCCAGATGGTTTATTTAGTAGTTTAGATGACATTAGAGCTGGAAATGCATTGAGAAATGGAGATAACCCTAATAGAGTTTACAATATTTGGGAAAACATTGGAGGACGATTAAGTGTTGGAAGTAACGGTGTAGATAATTACTCGAAAAGAGACCGAAGCCAATTTAGATTGACAGGGCAAGGTTCTGCAGATGTTGGCAATCATGCTTTAACTGTTGGGTTTGAATTTGAACAACGTGTTGATCGTGGTTTTTCTTCAAAACCTAGAGGGCTTTGGACTAGAATGCGCCAATTAGCCAATCGACACACAAAAGAGTTGGACGAAAATAATTATTGGGATGAAGAAGTCGGAACATTTAGAAGAAGACACTATGCTCAATTAAATTCTGACCCAGGAGAATATGACGGTACAGGAGAACAATCTTTCTTCGATTATAATGTACGTGAAAAATTAGGCTTAAATACTGACGGAACTGATTTTATAAACGTAGATGCTATGGATCCAAATTTCTTTACCTTAGATATGTTTAGCGCTGATGAATTGATTAGTGGTCAAAACAGTCAAAATTATGTTACTTATTATGGATACGATCATGCAGGGAATAGAACAAAAAGTAAAGCTAGTTTTGACGACTTCTTTACAAAAAAAGATGACTTTGGTAATTTAACTCGATCTATAGGAGCATTTCAACCTGTTTACATGGCTGGGTATATTATGGATAAATTTTCTTTTGACGATTTAATTTTTAACGTTGGTGTTCGTGTCGATAGATATGATGCCAATCAAAAAGTATTGAAAGATCAATTTTTAACTTATTCTGCACAAACAAAAGGAGAGGTAACTAAAATTAATGGAGCTGCCGTAGAACATCCATCTAACGTTCCTGACGGAGCTACGGTTTATGTTGATGATGTTAATGATCCAACTGCAATAAAAGGGTATAGATATGGAAAGGTTTGGTACACTTCTACGGGGGTTCAAACACAAGATTTAGATTTAATTAAATCTTCTGGGAATATTCAACCTTTGCTAGTTGATGGTGTTGACCCTCAAAAACCAATAACTTCTGATGTTTTTAAAGATTATAAGCCACAGATAAATGTAATGCCTCGTATTTCCTTTTCATTCCCTATTTCTGACCAAGCTTTATTCTTTTCACATTACGATGTGTTAACCAAAAGACCAACTGCAGGTAGAGATGCTCCAATAAGTAGATTAAACCCTACAGATTACCTTTTCTTAGGTCAAAATAGTAATATCTTAAATAATCCAAATTTGAAACCAGAGAAAACAATTGATTTTGAATTAGGATTTCAACAAGCGTTAAATGCATCTTCATCATTAAAGCTATCTGCTTTTTACAAAGAAAACAGAAACATGGTAACCATTGTTTTTGTAGAAGGTGCTTATCCTGCTGATTATAAAACATGGGGAAATAGAGATTTTGGAACAGTAAAAGGATTAACAGCAGCTTATGATTTAAGAAGAACAGGAAACATTACCCTTAGAGCAGCTTATACCTTACAATTTGCTCAATCAACAGGTTCTGATCCAACGTCTTCTTTGAATTTAATTAATGCTAGAGCTCCCAACCTAAGAACAGTTTATCCAATGTCGTTTGACCAACGCCATGTTGTCAACGGAGCTATTGATTTCAGATACGGAGAAGGAAAAGATTACAACGGTCCTATTTTTAAAGAAAAACAAATATTTAAGAATGCAGGTATAAACTTAACAGGAAATTATGCTTCAGGAAGGCCTTATACAGCTCAAGTATCTCCTAATAGTCAAGGTGTTATTAATACTAGTGATGGAACAACTAAAGGTTCTCCATTTGGGGCTAGAATGCCAGGAACTTTTAGAATGAACATGCAAATTGATAAAAATATGGTGCTTAAATTTGGAAAAGACAAAAAGAAATCGGCAAATATGAATGTTTATTTATTGGTGACTAATTTATTAAACACTTTAAATATTAGCAGCGTTTATAGAGCAACAGGTAATGCCAATGATGATGGGTATTTGAATGCTGCAAATTCTCAATCTACAATTCAGGCTCAAAACGATGCTGAAGCATTCAAATATTATTATGCCATGAAAGTCAATAATCCATATAATTATGGTGTACCAAGACAAATTCGTTTAGGTGTAAAATTAGACTTTTAATTACGGACTACTTAATTCATTACAATTATGAAAAATACAATAAATATTATAACATTTTTGATAGGAGCTTTAGCTCTATCTTCAACTGTTTACGGAATAGAAGACCCTCGCAATAAATCTTCCATAAAAAGAATAAAAACTCCTTTCAATTGAAATCTTCTGCATGTGCTCAAGCTCAAGGAAAAAAAACACTCGCATATAATAACGTAAGTGCTTTAATAGAAACAGGAGGAAGTCTTTGGCAAGATAGAACAACTAGTAAGTCAGCTTATGAAGTACCTAAAAACTCCAATCAATTTTTACTCTACAGTGGTTCATTATGGATTGGAGGAGAAGATGTTAACGGTCAATTAAAATTGGCTGCTATTAAATTTAGAAATTCTGGAGATGATTTTTGGACAGGTCCCCTTTCAGTTACTCCCAATACAGGAAACCCTGCCATAGGACGTAAAGATTATGGTGCCGCAACAGTCGATGCTGCTACTTGCTCTGAATACGATAAATTCTTTATCACAGAAAGAAACGATATTGCAGAATTTAACGGTTGGTTCAATACTCCAGATGCTGATAAAGCGACTGATTTTCCAGGTTATACAATTCCTGCTAGTATTTTAAATTGGCCTGCACATGGCGATTTAGGAAAATTTCAAGATTTTTATTTAGCTCCTTTTTATGACAACGACGGCGATGGTGTTTACAATCCAGGTGCAGGAGATTACCCTTGGTATGATTTGAAAAAAGAAGTAGATTGTAGAAACGACCGTCAAATAACACTATTTGGAGATTACAACATGTGGTGGGTTTTTAATGATAAAGGTGATATTCACTCAGAAAGTGGAGGAGAGCCAATTGGAATGGAAATAAGAGGACAGGCCTTTGCTTTTGCTACAACCGATGAAATAAACAACATGACTTTTTACAATTATGAATTAATTAATCGGTCAACTCAAACTTTAACCAATACCTATTTTGCTTTTTATGCAGATCCAGATGTAGGATGTTCTTCTAATGACTTTTCGGGTTGTGATATTCAAAGAGGATTAGCTTATACCTATAATAAATACGATGATGATGCAGCAAACCCAGGTCCAAGTACATGTCCTTTACCAGTCAATGGTATTCCTCCTGCAATCGGAATTGATTTTTTTGAAGGACCTTATCAAGACAACGATGGATTGGACAATCCATTAACAACAGACGTAGCTATTGCATTAGCACAAGACGGGATTCCATATAGTGGATTGGGTATTGGCTATGGTGATGGTGTAGTTGATAACGAACGATTTGGAATGCGTAAATTTGCAATATATGCAGGAGGAGCAGCAGCAAATCAATCAGATCCAACTTCAGGAAGTCCTACTCATTTTTACAATTACATGAAAGGTCTATGGAGAGACGGTTCTTCAATGTTTTTTGGAGGCGATGGATATAGCGGACACTCTTCGGTATCGAGTGTAGTAACAGATTATTTATATTATGGTGAAACTGACCCTTATAACTGGGCAACACATGGAGTAGTTCCTCCTACTATTGGTTCTACAGGATGGACAGAGTTTACACCTGGTTCAGGTAGTGCTAATCCAGATAGAGATAAACGTATGGTACAATCTGCAGGTCCTTTTACATTGGAACCTGGAGCAGTAAACAACATTACGGTTGGGGTTATTTACTCTAAAGCTCAAAGTGGAGGTGCATGGCAATCGGTTTTAGACATGCGAACTGCTGATGACAAAGCACAAGCGTTATTCGACAACTGTTTTAGAATTTTAAATGGTCCAGATGCTCCTGACGTAACGTTACAAGAAATGGATAAAACTATTATATTGTATTTAACAAATTCAAAAAATAGTAACAATTACAATGAATTGTACAAAGAAAAAGATCCTGTTATTCAAGCTGCGGGTAATAGTGATTACAACTATGTATTTCAAGGATACAAAGTATATCAAGTTGCTTCTGATAAAGTAGGAGTAAGTGATTTAGAAGATCCAGCCTTAGCTCGATTAGTTGCTCAATGTGATGTTAAAGATAGCGTTGCTGATTTAATTAATTTTGAAGTTGATCCTTCTATTCAATTAACAGTACCTCACTTAAAGGTATCAGCATCAAATGAAGGTGTTTTTCACTCTTTAAAAGTAACTGAAGATTTATTTGCACAAGGCGATACACGTTTAATTAATCATAAAAAATATTATTATTTAGCAATTGCTTACGGTTACAATAATTATTTACCTTATGACCCAGCTACTGGAGCAGGACAAAATAAACCTTATTTTCAAGGGCGTAAAAGTGCCATTGGGTCAATCAAATCTGTTGTAGGAATACCTCACATACCTACTCCTGAATTAGATGGTTCTGTTATTAATGCTGAATTTGGAGACACTCCTGAATTAACAAGAGTAGAAGGAAGAGGAAACGGTAGATTAATAGTGGACTTAATACCAGAATCAGAAAAAGAAATCGTAAATTCTATTACACCTAAAAAAATAACTTATGCGAGAGGAAAAGCTCCGGTAAAAGTTACTGTAATTGATCCTCTTAATGTAAAAGGTGGTGATTATGAATTGAAATTTATAAAAGACGGTAACAATCAATTGGATAGTGCCAATTGGATATTAGTTAGAAACAAAATAGATACTGTATTTTCTGAAAATACAATTAACTTTAGAAACGAACAATTGATTCCAGATTGGGGTATTTCAGTAAATGTTCAACAGTATTTTTATACTGCTTTAACTTCTTCTTACGATGTTACAGACTTTTTAGAATCATCTATGACTGTAAATAATTGGATAACAGGAGTAGATGATCAAGATGGTTTAACAGCAAGAAACTGGATTAGGTCAGGAGCGACTGACGCAAGTCCAACAACAGGAATGGATCCTTGTTTAGATCCCGCTTTCTACAACGATACTAAAGTAGGAAGTACTCCAATTGATGAAGATCAAATATTTGAAAAAATGGTAGGAGGAACATGGGCTCCTTATGTATTAGCAGCAAAAGGAAGCTGTAACCATACACCTTTAACTGATGAATCGTGGAATGCTTCAACTGTTGCTTTTCAAGATTTATCGGACTTATCAAGTGTAGATATTGTATATACAAGCGATAGAAGTAAATGGACGCGTGTTCCTGTATTAGAGACTCAAGACAACCCTAGTTTATCTTGGGATGGTAACACACAAAAAATGACAGTAAAAAAAATGCCTTCGGTTGATAAATATGGAGTTCCAACAAATGACCCTGCTAACAATTCAGGAAATCCTGATGCTGGAAATTTTGTTTCAGGTGTAGGTATGAGTTGGTTCCCCGGTTATGCTATTGATGTACAAACAGGAGAACGTTTAAACATGGCATTTGGTGAAGACTCTTGGTTAGGAAATGATAACGGAAACGATATGATTTTTAACCCAACCAAGAAAATTGAAACTAGTTTTGTAGATCCTCAAAACCCAACAAGCGGAGTTGTATTTGGAGGAAAACATTATATCTACGTCTTTAGAAATGTAGATAAAGACCACAAAGGAGCTGATTTTATAGGAGCTTATGACAATGGTCAATTTTTAAACAATAAATTAATTATTAGTGGTTCTAGTTCTGATAAACGTAAAGTATGGAGAGGCTGTATGTATGTAGGTATTCCTTTGTTGGCTGAAACAGCCCAAGGACTAAGTGATCCAAATGATCCTTACTCTTACATAGAATCAGATGTTAAGATTAGAATTAGAGTAGCTAACAATTACAGAAGACATGCAGATGCTGGACAATATGTTTCTGATGGAGCTGGAAGTTCAATCAATGAGTGGTATAATTTATATACTTTTAACATGGATGGTTTAGCTACATCTACTAACGTAGCTTCTAGTGAAGATGCTTATAAAGATAGTTTGATGGGATTGATTAATGTTGTTCCTAATCCTTATTATGCATATTCTAACTACGAAACAAGTCGTTTGGATAATAGAATTAAGGTTGTGAATCTTCCAGATGCGTGTACTATTAAAATATATACTGTTTCTGGGACATTAGTAAAAACAATAACTAAAGACAACAGTAGAATAACTTCAGTAGATTGGAATTTAACCAATAGTGCTGGTATTCCTATTGCAGGAGGTTTGTATTTAATTCATGTTGATGTTCCTAGCTTAGGGAGAGAGATTATTTTGAAATGGTTTGGTGTCGTTAGGCCTCCAGATTTGAAAAACTTCTAAGCTAATTATTTAAACATAAAAACTATTTTAAAATGAATTTATCAAAATATATATCAAAGCGTTTTTTAATTATAGGAGCGCTCGCTATTACATCGGTTTCTTTTGCTGGAAACGAAGATAGAGCTGGTTCTGCTGGAGCTTCGGAGTTATTAATAAATCCGTGGGCTAGAAGTTCGGGTTGGGCAGACGCAGGAGTTTCTTCTGTTAAAGGACTTGAAGCTATGTTTGTAAATGTAGCGGGATTGTCTTATGCTGACAAAACCGAACTTTCGTTTAGTAGAACTAATTGGTTAAGTAAATTAGCTGGAATATCCATCAATAATTTTGGATTGGCTCAAAGAGTAGGTGAAACTGCTGTAATAGGATTAACTTTTACAAGCATGAGTTTTGGCGATATTGATATTACAACTACAGAATTGCCTGAAGGTGGAATTGGTGTGTTTAGACCAAAATATTCGAATATTAATTTAGCTTTTTCAAAACAATTTTCAAGTTCTATATCTGGAGGTTTAGGAGTTAAATTAATCTCTGAATCAATTACTAATGCAAAAGCTTCTGGAGTAGCATTCGATGCAGGAATCAGATACGTAACAGGAGAAAATGAAAAAATTAAATTTGCCATTAGTTTAAAAAATGTTGGAGGACCAATGTCTTTTTCAGGTGACGGATTAAATTTAGATATTGTTAATTCTGCAACAGGAAATCCAATTAGTATGGTGCAAAGGGTAACTCCATTTGAATTACCTTCTCTTATGAGTATTGGAGCTTCTTATGATATTTTGATTAATGAAGCAAACAAAGTTACTTTAGCTGGAGCATTTACATCTAATTCTTTTACAAAAGATCAATTTAGAATTGGGGCAAACTATAGATTAGAAGCTACTAAAGCTAATTTTAGTCTTAAAGCTGGATATGTTTTTGAAAAAGGAATTATGAAAAAAGAGACAAGAACTTCGGCTTTAACTGGTTTTACAGGTGGAATGTCTGTTGAGTTTCCTATGGGAGATTCTAAATCTCCTATTAGTATTGATTACGCTTATAGAGCTTCTGTTTTTGGAGGTATTCATACTATTGGAGCTAGAGTAAACATTAAATAATAAATATACGTATTACATATTAACAATTAAAGAGAATCTGATTTTATCAGATTCTCTTTTCTGGTTTTAGAACTTTATTGTCATGTCAAAAATTAATTATTTTACAAAAGAAGGGTTACAAAAATTAAAAGATGAAGTTGAATTTTTGGAAAGAGTAGAACGTCCTAGAATATCACGTCAAATTGGAGAAGCGATTGAACTTGGAGATTTGTCTGAAAATGCTGAATATCATGCTTCAAAAGAAGAACAAGGACTTATGGAAGCTCGCCTATCTAAACTTAAAAATGAATTAAGTAAGGCTCGTTTAATAGATGATTCTAAATTAGATTTAACAAAAGCTTTAATATTGTCAATTGTTACCATTAAAAATCTTAAAAATGGAATGGAATTAGTCTATACCTTGGTTGCAGAAAAAGAAGCTGATTTAAAAAATAAAAAGATTTCTATAGGTTCTCCTATTGGCAAAGGTTTGTTAGGCAAATCTGTTGGAGATATTGCTAAAGTTTTAACGCCTGGAGGAGTAATGGAATTTGAAATAATTAACATTACACGATAATGTCAACACTTTTTACAAAAATTATAAATGGAGTGATTCCATGTTATAAAATTGCTGAAAATGAAAAGTTTTTTGCATTTTTAGATATTAATCCTTTACAAAAAGGACATGTTCTTGTGGTTCCCAAACAGGAAACCGATTACTTGTTTGACTTATCTGACGACTTACTAGCTGATTTAATTATTTTTTCTAAAAAAATAGCAGCAGCGATTCAACTATCATTTGATTGCAATCGAGTTGGTATGAGCGTTATAGGATTGGAAGTTCCTCATGCTCACATTCACTTAATTCCTATAAATAGTGAGAAAGACATGAATTTTTCTAGACCTAAATTAAAGTTAGAAACAACTGAATTTGAAGAAATTTCACAATTAATATCTTCAAATATTAAAACTTAAATGAGGTTTTAGTATTGACAGTAGCTCCCAATTGATTTAGAATAGAAAATAAGCCAAAGTACGCTCTGTTTATATACAAAATATGGCGAGACCCTCGAGCAGCTCCATTTTTTCTAACGTCTTTACTTTTAGACAACTCCTCCCCTTTTGCATATATTTGATTAAAATAATCTTCGTTAGAAAAATCAAATTTATCGACTGTAAAAGGGTGAATTAAAAGTAATAAAGATTCTTTGAAAGTGTTAAAAAAGAATTTTGTAGCTTCTTCTGTATCGTCTTCATATAAAAATTCTAAATAGTAAAATAATTGTTTTAATTTAATATCGTCATTTACGTAACTTGGGTTTATTAATTGAAAATATTGATGATAAAACTCTTCTGGAATCTTCTTTATACAGCCAAAATCAATTACACCTATTTCTCCATTTTCATTGAATAAAAAATTACCAGGATGAGGATCTGCATGTATTGCTCTAAGAGTATTGACGTGATAGTCATACATGTCCCACAAACGCTGTCCTATTTTATTTCTAATTTCTTGAGATGGATTTGTTTTAAGAAGTTTATCAATATGCATTCCTTGAAGCCAATCCATTGTTAAAATTCGCTTATTGGATAGTGTTGGGTAATAGGTTGGAAAAAAAATCCCTTCGAGGTTTTTACTGCCTTGGCTAATTTCGATTGATTGTTTAAGTTCTAATTCATAATCGGTTTCTTCCAATAGTTTACTTTCCACTTCTTCAAAGTATTGCTTTACTTCTTTTTCTTTTAACCCTAACATTTTCATGGCGATGGGTTTTACCATTGCTAAATCTGAATGTACGCTATCGGCTACTCCTGGGTACTGGATTTTTACGGCTAATTTTTTTCCTTCTAATTCAGCTAAATGAACTTGTCCTATTGAGGCAGCATTAACTGCTTTTTTACTAAAAGTATCAAATACTTCGGTTGGAGTTTTGCCAAAGGTTTGCTTAAATGTTTTAACAACAAGCGGATATGATAAAGGAGGTGCGCTGTATTGTGCCAATGAAAATTTATCTATCATTGCTTTGGGCAACGTGTTCTTATCCATACTCATTATTTGAGCCACTTTTAGTGCACTTCCTTTCAACTCACTTAATGATTTGTAGATGTCGTCTGCATTGTCTTTGTCCAATTGATTTTTTGCCTCTTTTTTATCTCCTATTATTGAACTGGCATAATACTTAGCGTAATTACCTCCAAGTTTTGCTCCTGTTGAAATTAATTTTGCAGCTCTTTTTACTTTACTTGTGGGTATTTTGCCTTGCTCTTTCATTCGCTTTATATTTATGACGTTAAGATAGCCATTATTTTCTATTTTTCTGTTAAATTTTGCTAAATACATGGCATGATTTAGTTTACTACTTGTTTATGAAAGGTTTTGCATTAGAGATGGTAGTGGTAGCTTTTTGTTTTTAACGGCTAGTACAACATGGCTAAAAAGAGCGACTTTAGAAGCTCCTTTTTGACTTAGTGTACTGTTGTTAAAAACTAAAACTATAAACGGACAACTTATTTAACCCGAAAAATTCATTATAATTTAATTTTCGAATATAAAAGACTTATATTTAAGCTATTAAATCAAAATATTACACTTTTAGATATACTCAAAAATGAGCACTAAAAATATCGTATTTTACCTAGATAACAATGAGGTTTTAGTTGATTTTTAGGTAGAAAAAATCAGCTCGGACGGAGCCATCATTTTGTTAGAAAAAAAAGAAAGAAAGCACAAATTAATCAAAAAAGGAAGTGCTATTTTACCTGACAATCGTTGCCCTTATTTGATTGAGCATGATTATGAAAAACTACTTAAACAACGTGTGTTTTCGATGGTTCAAGGTTATGAAGACGCTAATGATGTAGCTCATTTAAAGCACGCCCCATTGATTAATCATGTTTTAAAAGAAGCATTAGCTTCCTAGCCTACCATTTCAAGATTTGAAAATTAAACCGATAGAAAAACGATTTGAGCAATGAGTCGTTTGTGGATTGATAGGTATGTAAAAAGTTTGACTATTAAAAAAGAGTATGAATTTTTCGGATTAAACAAGATTATATTGAACATAAACTAAATGAAAGGATAACGGTGGTAATTTTAGGTGTAACCTTTGAATGTGATAAGCTAAACTCTAAGATATTGAGCTATTCAGAAAATCTTATTTTTTTTAAACGTTTGGAATACCCAATAAAATATAATAAATTACTAGATTAATTTAAGATGCGAAACTTTAGTAAATTAGTTGAAATGAATATTGAAGATTTTAGAAATTATTGTTTGAGTTTTAAAGGAACTACAGAAGAATTACCTTTCGATGAAAAAACACTTGTATTTAAAGTATTAGGGAAAATTTTTGTATTGACAAATATTGACTTGTTTGAAAATATAAATATAAAATGCGACCCCGAAATTGCTATTGAACTTAGAGAACAATATGAAGAGGTATTACCTGGTTATCACATGAATAAAAAACATTGGAATACCGTAAAAGTAAACACTTCAATCTCCGACGATTTAATTTACAAATGGGTTGAAGATTCATATCGGTTAGTTGTAAAAAATATGACTAAAAAAATGAAATCACAATTGATTTAACGATTTGAATAAACGAGCTTTTTAATTGGTTATTAAAAACCCTAAATAGGCTATAATATTCAAATTCATTTTCACCAACAGTTGCATTAAAAATAAAAAAGCTATATTTGTTGATTGATGCCTTGCGTAGATTAAACAATTATGCAACATAAAAAAATGAAATGAATAAATTTTTTGCAATATCGATTTTTATAACATTGAGTTTCTTTTCTTTAACAGGATTAGCTCAAGATTCTATTGATGTTGTAGTTCCAAATATTTTCACTCCAAATAAAGATGGAGTAAATGATGTTTTTAGACCTTCATATACTAATGTAAAAAAAGTAAATGGCTCTATCTACAATCGTTGGGGGGAAATAATATACCAATGGTGGGGATTGAATGGTTATTGGGATGGAGTAACAATGCCAGCAGGGGTTGAAGTTCCCGAAGGAACATATTATTACATTATAAAAGCCTACTCTTTTACCGATGAAGAAGTCGTAAAAACAGGAACTGTAAGCTTAAAAAGGTAGGTTTTAGCTTATTAAGGCAATAGTTTTAAGTATGGTTAGTAAAATTCATATTAATTCCCTACTTTTGCAAATCTAAAATATATTTTAATGAAATTATCACAATTTGAATTTGATTTGCCAGAAGAATTATTGGCAGAATACCCTTCTGATGTAAGAGATGAGTCTAGGTTAATGGTTGTTCACAAAGACTCAGGTAAAATTGAGCATAAGCTATTTAAAGATATTATTGATTATTTCGATGAAGGAGATGTATTTGTATTGAACAATACAAAAGTATTTCCTGCTAGACTTTATGGAAACAAAGAAAAAACAGGAGCTAGAATAGAAGTATTCTTATTGAGAGAATTAAATAGAGAAAGCTTATTGTGGGACGTATTAGTTGATCCAGCTCGAAAAATTAGAATTGGAAACAAACTATATTTTGGTGAGAATGATGAGTTAATGGCAGAAGTTATAGATAACACAACATCAAGAGGTAGAACACTAAGATTTTTGCACGATGGAAGTTATGAAGATTTTCAAGCTACAATTAGAAAATTAGGACAAACTCCACTTCCTAAATACATCAAAAGAGAACCTACCCCTGAAGATAAAGAACGTTATCAAACTATTTTCGCAAAACATGAAGGAGCTGTGGCAGCACCTACGGCAGGTCTTCATTTTAGTAAACAATTGATGAAACGTTTAGAAATAAAAGGTGTTGATTTTACTGAATTAACGTTACATGTTGGATTGGGTACATTTAGAGGTGTTGAAGTTGAAGATTTGACAAAACATAAAATGGATTCAGAGCAATTGTACATTCCCCAATCTGCAGTAGATAGAGTAAATAGAGGAATTGATGAACATAAAAAAATTGTAGCAGTAGGAACTACGGCAATGAGAGCTTTAGAGTCGTCTGTTTCGGTAGGTAAAAAATTAAAACCATTTAAAGGATGGACAAACAAATTTATATTCCCTCCTTACGAATTTAGCCTTGCAGATGCTTTAATTACGAATTTTCATACACCAAAATCAACATTATTAATGATGATTAGTGCTTATGCAGGTTACGATTTAGCGATGAGAGCATACAAAGAAGCCGTAAAAGAAAAATATCGTTTTTATTCTTATGGTGATGCAATGTTAATCATCTAAATACCAATTTAATATTAACTTGGTAAAAACAAAATTTAAACCTTGTTCATATTATTTGAACAAGGTTTTTTTGTAAATTTATATTCAATATGGATTCAAAAAAAATAGACATTAGACAATTAACTTTAGAAGAGTTAACTCATTATTTTACTGAAATAGGAGAAAAAGCTTTTAGAGCAAAACAAGTATATGAATGGTTGTGGAAAAAATCATTAACCAATTTTGATCAAATGACTAATTTGTCATTGGCTTTAAGAGAAAAAATTAAAGATAAATTCGAAATTCGTTTTTTAACCATTGCTGCATCACAAAAGAGTAAGGACAAAACTATAAAAAATGTTTTTAAACTTTCTGACGGAGCAGTTGTAGAAGGAGTTTTAATTCCTACTTCTAAACGAATGACAGCATGTGTCTCGGTTCAAGTAGGATGTGGATTGGCTTGTAGTTTTTGTGCTACAGGTAAATTAAAAAGAGTTAGAAATCTAAATCCAGACGAAATTTACGACCAAGTTGTTTTAATTGATAAACAAGCAAGAGAAGAGTACGGTATTCCTTTATCTAATATCGTTTATATGGGAATGGGAGAACCACTTTTGAATTACAAAAATGTATTACATTCTATCGATAAGATAACAAGTGAAGACGGATTAGGAATGTCTCCTAAGCGAATTACAGTTTCAACGGCTGGAATTGCAAAAATGATAAATAAATTGGCAGATGATAATGTAAAATTTAATTTAGCGCTCTCTTTACACGCTGCTAACGACATTAAAAGAAGTTCGATAATGGATATTAACGACACTAATACTTTAGAGGAATTAGCCGATTCATTAAGAAATTTCCATCGAAAAACAGGAAAAAGAGTAACCTTTGAATACATTGTTTTCAAAGGTTTTAATGATGAGATTAAAGACGCTGAAGAATTAGCCGATTTCTGTAAAAATGTACCTTGTAAAGTAAATATTATTGAATATAATTCCGTTGACGGTGGAGAATTTCAGCAAGCAGACTTTGAAAGAGTTGACGCATTTGCAGCCTACTTAGAAAGTAAAAACATAATAGTTAACATTAGAAGAAGTAGAGGAAAAGATATTGATGCAGCTTGTGTCAATTAGCTAATAAAAATGATGTTGTTGAAGACAATTTGTTAAAGTAAACATACCTCGCTAATTTTAAGAATACAAGCTAAAAAACAAGGTACTAATGTTACAATTCTATAGAATAATATAATGTACTTTTGTATAAATTATTAATCTAAAATAAATAACTATGAGTAGTTCTTGCAGTACAGGTGGAGGGTGTGGTTGTGGTACAAACATCGAAACCTCACAAAGACCATTGATTACCAAAAACAAGGTAAATGAAGATTTACAAGAGTACTGGGACACGATTTATACTGTTGTCGATTATCAAAAAAATGGTTGGTACGAAGAGATTCCAAAAAAATCATTGGAACTTATTCAACAATTAAACTTAGAAAAAACAGCTAGAATTATAAACATTGGAGCAGGAACTACCACTTTGGTTGATTTCTTACTAGAGCAGCATTATGAAAATATTTCAGCAACAGACATTAGCTCTACTGCACTCGATTTATTGAAAGATAGATTGGGCAATAATTCAAAAAAAATAGATTGGATTATCGACGATTTAACCAATCCTACGTTGTTATTAGATTTAGAACCTGTCGATTTATGGATTGATAGGGCTGTGTTTCATTTTTTTACAGAAGTAAAAGATCAAGAAACTTATTTAGATTTATTGGCTCAAAAAGTCAGAAAAGGAGGTTATGTTATTTTGGCTACTTTCAATCTAAAGGGAGCTTCTAAATGTAGTGGTTTACCAGTAAGAAGATACAATGAATTGATGCTTAAAACTAAACTTGAAGCTAACTTTGATTTAGTAGAAAGTTTTGAATACACCTACACCATGCCTTCAGGAGATGAAAGACCTTATATTTATACGTTGTTTAAGAAAATTTAACCTTACTAAAACTCCAATCCGCAAACAAGTACATCGTCTGTTTGAGATTTGTTGCCTTTCCAATTGGTAAACTCTGTCATTAATAGGCTTTGTTGCTCGTGAATAGAATGATTTTGAATGCTAAGTATAAACCTTTTAAATTGATTGGTTTTGTATTTCTTTCCTTTAATTCCTCCAAATTGATCAATGTATCCATCTGAAAATAGATAAATACGATCTCCTTTTTCCATTGTTAACTGATGCAATGTAAAAGGCTTTTCTTCTGCTACATATTTTCCTATCGGTTGTTTATTCCCTCTTATCTCTACAACTTCGTTTATCCCTGCTCTTACAATATATAAAGGATTGTTTGCTCCTGCCCAGCTCAATATATTTGTGTTTTTATTATACGTTCCAATAGAAATATCCATTCCATCATTTAAGGAAATTTCAGAAGTACTAAACCTTCGAATTACGAGTTCTCTTGAACGATCTAATATCTTTTCGGGGCTATATATTTTTTCATCTAACACCGCCTGACTCAATACATTAGAGCAGACAAAACTTACCATAGCTCCTGGAACACCATGTCCTGTACAATCGGCAACAGCAAAATGAATTAAATCTTTAGATTTTTCCATCCAATAAAAATCCCCAGAAACAATATCTTTGGGTTCGTAAAGTATAAAATAATTATTAAAATGCTTAGAAATTTCTTCTTCTGTAGGAAGTATAGTCGATTGCAATTGTTTGGCATATTGTATAGACGCCATTATTTCATTGTTTTTAACTTCTAAATCATATTGCTGTTTTTCAGCTTTGTTTTTTAAGCTTACAGTAGAGTTAAATAAATCTGAAAATCGACTAGCAAATATTAAAGACATAGAAAGTACAAAACTTAGAATTGTAAGGTCTAAAACAGTCTTATTAATGGGATAAATATTCAAAAATGTGATAATTTTAAAGCAATTAAAAGAATTAATAAACTTAACGAAATAGTTGTAAATTGATTATTAAATTCATGACTAGTATTGGCTTTATAAAAAACAAATATAACGTAGATAACTAAAGAAAGTAAAATTATAATATTACTGATTGCTACGTAAGTAAAAATAGTAGGAGGAAATAAAACTACGATGAGAAGAAAAACTGTATTTAGGTATAAAACTATTTTTTGAACCAATTTTATATTTTGTTTAGGAAATAGTTTAGAAATAAACACTACAAAAAAGGATATAGAAATCAAAAGCGAGCCATATTCTATTCTAAGAGCCAACTCCCAATCGAAACTATTCCAAATAGAAAAGAACACCTTCTCATCTCTAAATGAGGTCCACAAACCAAATGCCATTGAAAAACCTAGAAAATAAAGTAGAGAACTGTCGTGTCGCCACATCAAATACATACTAAATAGAAATAGACCTAACACAAATAAACCGCCAATTATCAATGCGTCGATGGACATAAAAAAATCTCTATCTTTTAGCATTTTAGCGTAATTACCAAGGTAAATACTAGATGCAAACCCTCCATTTCGATGCCCATAATTGGCTACTACAAATGTTATCTCAAATTGAGAAGTGTCTAAATCTAAAGGAATTAAAAAAGGACTCCAATTAGCGATTTGTTCTTTAGGATTTAAACTAGGCTTTCCGTGGGTATGTACCAATTTTCCGTTTATCCATAATTCATAAGAATTGTGTATGTTCTGAATTTTAAGTGCTAATCGCTCTTCTGTTTTAGGAATTTTAATTGTTGTTTTATAACAAGCTTGTCCAAAAGCAGAAAGTTTTTTGTCTTGATTCCAATACCCTGGTATTTTAATTATTGAAGTGTAGTCAGCGTTTTCATAATCAGCATTCCAACTAAAAAGCCATTCTCCGTCTAAAGTTTGTGTTTCAAGGCTTAAATCTTTATCACTAAAATCAAAGAAGCTAACTAGCGAATCATTAGCTAAAGAAATATTAATGATTAAACTAAAAAATATGGAGAAATAAAACTTCACAATACAAAGTTAAAGAAATAGTAAGAATAAACACTTATATTATAGTTAAATTGATATTAATCCGACGATTTTAAGTTAAAAGATTCAAGACTATAAAATTCAATATTTTAAGACTTATTAGTTTTTAATTGATAGCCTGACTCCAAGTCAAACTATCAATAACTCAACATTTTTCTAAACCACTACATTTATAATTCGCTTCGGAACTATAATTATTTTTTTTGGGTCTTTACCTGCTAAATATCCTGCTGTTTTTTCGTGTGCAAACAAAGCTTTTTCTATTTCTTCTTTTCCAAAATCGACGGGTAAGTCTAATTTGAATCGCATTTTTCCGTTGAAAGACACAGGATAAGAAAAATTACTTTCGATTAAGTGCTTTTCTTCAAACTTAGGCCAAGTTGCTTCTGTTACGCTAGTTGTATATCCCAATCGCTCCCAAAGTTCTTCGGCAATGTGTGGAGCGTACGGCGAAACCAAAACGACTAATTCGCTCAATATTTGTTTATTCTTACATTTTTGAGAAGACAATTCGTTTACCGCAATCATAAACGTACTCACTTCCGTATTAAAAGTGTAGCGCTCCAAATCTTCGGTTACTTTCTTTATTGCTTTATGCAAAGTCTTTAAAGCATCTTTGGTTGGTTCTCCTCCGTCAAAATTGTTGTCCTCTGGGAATAAACGCCATAGTTTTTTTATAAAATTATAGACTCCACTTATTCCTTGTGTGTCCCAAGGTTTAGCTTGTTCCAAAGGTCCTAAAAACATTTCGTAGCAACGTAATGCATCTGCTCCGTATTTATCGCACAAATCGTCGGGAGTTTGTACGTTGTATTTCGATTTAGACATTTTTTCTACCTCGCTTCAGCAAATGTATTTTCCATCTTCTAAAACAAATTCAGCATCATTTAAAAAACTAAATAACGGGTCTTTTTTCGCTTCTTCTATGTTTAAAACGTCATTTTCTACGTATTTGATATCAACGTGAAGTTTTTGAGTGTTAAACTCTTTTCTTAATCCAAAAGAAACTAACTTGTTTTCGTCTTTAACTTTATAAATCAAAGCACTCTTCCCCAAAATCATACCTTGGTTAATCAGTTTCTTAAACGGTTCTTCAAAAGAAATAAAACCTCTGTCGTATAAAAATTTAGTCCAAAAACGAGAGTACAATAAATGTCCCGTAGCGTGTTCCGAGCCACCGATATACAAATCGACTTGATTCCAATAATCGGCTTTTTCTTTGTTTACAAATTCGTTTTCATTCTTAGGATCCATATAACGTAAAAAATACCACGAACTTCCTGCCCAACCTGGCATGGTATTGTATTCCATACGGTCGCCTTCAAAAACATTCCAAGCCTCTTTTTTTGCTCTCGCCAACGGAGGTTCTCCATCTTCGGTTGGTAAATAGGCATCTACTTCGGGTAAGGTAACAGGCAATTTATCGTCTGCTATCAAATAAGGAATATCATCTTTATAATAAACAGGAAACGGCTCTCCCCAATAACGCTGACGGCTAAATATTGCCTCTCTCAATCTATAATTGGTTTTTCCTTTTCCCAATCCTCTTTTTTCTATTTCGTAAATCGCAAGACCTATTGCTTTTTTAGCTTTCAAGCCATTCAAAAAATCAGAATTAATTAAAACGGCACTTTTTTCGGTATAAGCTCCTTCGGTAACGTCTGCACCTTCAAATATTGCCGGGATTTCTATTCCAAAATGGTTGGCAAAATCCCAATCTCTTTGATCTCCAGCAGGAACAGCCATTACAGCTCCAGTTCCATAACTTGCCAATACATAATCGCCAATCCAAATCTGAACTTTATCGCCCGTAAAAGGGTGAATGGCGTAAGCTCCTGTAAATTCTCCTGTTATATTTTTCACATCAGCCTGTCTATCTCTTTCCGATTTAGCACCAGCTATTTTTTTATAATTTTCTACCGCCTCTTTGTGTTCTTCGGTTGTTATTTTGTTTACCAATTCGTGTTCTGGAGCCAAAACCATAAAGGTAACTCCAAAAATAGTATCGGGTCTGGTCGTAAAAACTTCTATTTTATCATCAAATCCATCAACATCAAAAAACACACTTGCCCCCTTCGATTTTCCAATCCAGTTGCGTTGTTGTTCTTTCAGCGAGTCCGAAAAATCTACATTTTCCAACCCCTGCAACAAACGTTCAGCATAAGCTGTAATTCGCATACTCCACTGACGCATCAATTTCTGTTCAACCGCATGCCCGCCTCTTTCCGAAACACCATCTTTTATTTCGTCGTTTGCCAATACCGTACCTAACTCAGGGCACCAATTTACCCAAGAATCAGCCAAGTAAGTCAAACGATAGTTCATCAACGTACTTTGTTGTTTTTTCTCGTCCCAACTGTTCCATTCCTCTGCCGAAAAAACTTCGGTATCGTCGCAAACAGCGTTTACATTTGTATTTCCTTCTTTTTCAAAAACAGCAATCAAATCTGCAATATTCTCTGCCTTATCAGTCGCTTTATTGTACCAAGAATTAAAAATTTGTTTAAAAATCCATTGTGTCCATTTATAGTAATCTGGATTTGAAGTTCTCACCTCTCTATCCCAATCAAATGCAAAACCAATTTTATCTAATTGTTGTCTATAACGAGCTATGTTTTTTTCGGTCGTAACCGCAGGATGTTGCCCTGTTTGTATCGCATATTGTTCAGCTGGCAATCCAAAAGAATCGTAACCAGAAGGGTGCAAAACATTAAAACCATTATTTTTTTTGTAACGAGCGATTATATCCGAAGCAATGTAACCAAGCGGATGTCCAACGTGCAAACCTGCCCCCGAAGGATAAGGAAACATATCTAAACCATAAAATTTCTTTTTGGTCGTGTCCTCTGTTGCTTTGTACGTTTTATTGGTAGCCCATTTGTCTTGCCACTTTTTTTCTACTGAATTTGGATTGTATTCGCTCATAATGTTTGTTTAATAAATGCGAAAATACAATTTTTTGATAGAGTTACAATAGATTAATAGAAAGCTAGTTTTATTTTTTTATTTGGGCGTGCCCTCGATGAAAAATCGAGGTCGAGCTGTCCGCACTCGCTTTTTTTGTTTTTCACAAGAAAAAAAACAAAAAAGAGCTCAAACAAAGCTCCCATCCCTCACGCAAATCAATCTATTTAGAGTATTATCCTATATACAGGCATTTGGAATATTATTAAAAGAAGAAGACCGTAAAAAAAATCTTAAAGTCTAAAAAAATCGGTCTATTTTAGTGTTAGGGATAGCAGCGGCATCCTTTTTTGTTTTTCACAAAAAAGATATAGCAAATAGCCCGCCTTTTTATTTTTTAGCATTAAAAATAAGAAGAAACACCCATTAAAAGATCTTAAATCTTAAAGTCTTGAATCTAAAAGTCTAAAAAATTGTATCTTTGTTTGTTATGAATGAAGTAACACCTGTTTTTGAAGCTAGAAACATAGTTAAAACCTACGCTAATCATATCGCGTTGGATAATGTAAGTATAAGCGTACCACCACAAAGTATTTTTGGTCTTTTAGGTCCTAATGGAGCGGGAAAAACATCTTTAATTAGAATTATAAATCAAATTACAGCCCCCGATAGTGGAGAGATTTTGATTAATGGCGAAAAATTAAAAAGAAAGCACATTGAAGATATTGGGTACCTGCCAGAAGAAAGAGGTTTGTACAAAAAAATGAAAATTGGAGAACAAGCAATTTACTTGGCTCAATTGAAAGGGATGTCGAGAAATGAAGCTAGAACGGAGCTCAAAAAATGGTTTATTAAATTCGAAATTGAGAGCTGGTGGAACAAAAAAGTAGAAGACCTTTCGAAAGGAATGGCTCAAAAAATTCAATTTATTACCACTATTATTCATCGCCCAAAACTATTGATATTGGATGAGCCTTTTAGTGGTTTTGACCCTATAAATGCCAACTTGATTAAGAACGAAATTATGGAACTTCGAGACAACGGAGCTACTATTATTTTATCGACGCACAACATGGAATCGGTAGAAGAAATATGTGACGATATGGCATTGATTAATAAATCGAAAAAAATATTGGGAGGTAAAGTAAAAGAAGTAAAAGAAAGCTTTTCTAAAAATCAATATAAAATAGAATTTAAAGGAAACATGGTTTCTTTTGCCAATGCCGTTTGGGGTGGTTGGGAAATGATAGAAAAAGAAGAATTGAGTAAAAATCATTTTATGGTTCAGGTAAAATTGAACGAAAAAATGGAGCTAAATAATTTCTTAAAAGGTCTTTTAGATGCTGTTGAAGTAATTAGTTTCAATAAAGTAGCGCTAAGCATGAATGAAATATTTATAAAAATGGTAAAAGAAAATTCTGATACTCAAAATGTTTCTGAAAAATAACGCTGAAGATTCTCAATAAATAAAAAAATGAGTAACTAAGCGATAGCGTTCTCACGAATACAAATAAAGAAAAATAAGATAAATGAGTAACTAAGCGATAGCGTTCTCACGAATACAAATAAAGAAAAAATAAGATAAATGAGTAACTAAGCGAAGCGTTCTCACGAATACAAATAAAGAAAAAATAAGATAATGAGTAAAATAGGATTAATAATAAAAAGAGAATACCTAAGTAGAGTTTCTAAAAAATCGTTTTTATTAATGACGGTTTTAGGTCCTATTTTAATGGTTGGATTTATGGTTGGGGCTATATTTTTGGGAAAACAAGAAGATAAGAGTCTAAACATATTGATTCATGACGATACTTATGTAGTTTCAAAACCATTTAAACCTACCGAGCAGTTTAACCTAATGGTTTTTGACACCACAGGGACTAAAAACTTAGACGATGCAAAGGAGTCATTTAAAAATGACGAAAGTTTAGATTTGCTTTTATACCTACCAGAAACCATTGTAGAAATGAACAACGGTTCGGGACACTTATATTTTAAGGAAGCTCCGAGTACCAAAACTAGAATGTATTTGGAACGATTGGTGAACGAAAGCATAGAGAAATTAAAACTAAAAGAATTAAATGTGTCTTTAGACACTTACATGCGTTTAAAAAACAAGGTAAGCCTAAAAGCCATTGATTATAAAAGTGGAAAAGAATCGAATGTAAAAGTAAAAGCATTTGTAGGAATGGCATTTGGAGTGTCTACTTTTATGTTTATTTTTATGTACGGAACACTTGTAATGAAAGGTGTGATAGAAGAAAAATCGAGTCGTATAGTCGAGGTTATAGTTTCTTCGGTAAAACCGTTTGAATTGATGATGGGAAAAATAATAGGAATTATGTTTGTTGGATTAACTCAATTTGCGGTTTGGATTATTTTGTCATCCATTTTTGGTTCTATCGCTATGGGAATGATTGATTCTGAGTTTTACTCAGCTGCCAACCAATCGCCCGAGGTAATTGCAGGAATGTCTAATGTTCAGGCCAATATAATCAACACACTTTTAGAAATTAATTGGGTATTGTTAATTGGATTATTTTTCTTTTATTTTATAGGAGGCTATTTACTTTATGGAGCGCTTATGGCTGCAATAGGTGCTGCTGTTGACAACGAAACCGATTCACAACAATTTATGGTACCAATTACAGCCCCATTAATGTTTTCGTACTTGATTGTAATATTGTCTATCGATAACCCAAATAGTCCTGTTTTGTTTTGGTGCAGTCAAATTCCATTTACTTCACCTGTTGTAATGTTAGCAAGAGCAGCAATGGGCTCGGAAGGTTTGTGGTGGCAAATCATTACCTCTATGCTATTGCTAATTGTTACATTTATAGCTACAACTTGGCTAGCAGGAAAAATATACCGAACAGGAATATTAATGCACGGTAAAAAAATTACTTGGCAAGAGTTATGGAAGTGGATTAAGTACAAAGGATAAGTGTTAGAAGAAGTAATACTACTACTTTCATACGATTTAGATGGTATTTTTAGTGAATTAGAATAAATACTAACCTAAGAATAAAAACACATAAGGAACTAATTCACAGTAGTTAATACCTGTTTAAATATTTTTTATATCAGGAATGATTTATTTGGGTTTTGTTTGGTTATTCTAAAAAAATAAATTTGAATATGATTAAATATCAAAACTTAAATTTATGAAAAAAAACGATTTTAGTACTGGGTACAGTCGCATTGTTAGCCTCTTGTAAAAAGGATTATACTTGCGAGTGTAAAACGGTTGAAACAGTAAATGGAGTATCAACAACTACTAGTTCGAGAACTATGAATAGTCCAACAAAAATGTCTAAAAGAAATGCATTAGATTGGTGTAAAAATAGTCAAGGAGCTTCTAGAACTTCATTAGATTATGAAGAAGTTGAAACATGTGAATTAAATGATAAAAAAACATTAATATTAGGAATTGTAGATGTAAGTTTTGCTACATCTTGTAAAAGACACAGAACGTGTGTTTGTACGTCAACTTCTACAGTCGGCGGAAGTACCAATACATCAACAGATAATTATTTAACACCTAAGTTGTCTAAAAAAGATGCCGATGATTGGTGTAAAGCTCAAGGACATGAACTAGTTCAAATATCTCTTGATAGTTCTTCCCAAGAAGATTGCGCACTGAAATAAATTACTCTAAAAATTAAACAAAAAAAATCCGTTAAGATAACTTAACGGATTTTTTTCTTTATGAATTATTTTAGCCATTCATCGAAGCTAAAAATTCTTCATTGTTTCTACTAGATTGCATACGGTCTTTCAAAAACTCCATAGCTTCTACCGATTTCATATCCGCCATAAACTTTCTTAACAACCAAATTCTTTGTAATTCTTCTTTTGTCATTAACAAATCTTCTCTTCTTGTTCCTGAAGATAAAATATCAATAGCAGGGAAAATTCTTCGGTTAGCAATTTTACGGTCTAGCTGTAATTCCATATTACCAGTACCTTTAAACTCTTCAAAAATAACCTCATCCATTTTCGAACCTGTATCTGTTAGAGCAGTGGCTATAATTGTTAATGAACCTCCATTTTCAATATTTCTAGCAGCTCCAAAGAAACGCTTGGGCTTATGTAGTGCATTGGCGTCTACCCCTCCTGTTAAGACTTTTCCAGAAGCTGGCATTACAGTGTTGTAAGCTCTAGCCAATCGAGTTATTGAATCGAGTAAAATACACACATCGTGTCCACTTTCAACCAATCGTTTTGCTTTTTCGAGTACAATATTTGCTACTTTTACGTGTCTTTCGGCAGGTTCGTCAAATGTAGAGGCAATTACCTCTGCGTTAACACTTCGTTGCATATCTGTAACTTCCTCTGGTCTTTCATCAATAAGTAAAACCATTAGATAAACTTCAGGATGATTACTAGCAATGGCATTGGCTACATCTTTTAACAGTACTGTTTTACCTGTTTTAGGTTGCGCTACAATCATTCCTCTTTGACCTTTTCCTATTGGCGAGAACAAATCCATTACACGAGTAGAGATGCTCTCCTTACTGTGCCCTGTTAATTTTAATTTTTCAGAAGGAAATAAAGGTGTTAAATATTTAAAAGGAACTCTATCTTTTATGTCGTTAGGGTCTCTTCCGTTTATTTTTAAAAATTTAATCAATGGAAAATAACGTTCTCCTATTTTTGGAGGTCTAATACTTCCTTTGATGGTGTCGCCTGTTCTTAAACCAAATAATTTAATTTGAGAATGAGAAACATAAACATCATCTGGTGAAGGTAAATAATGATAGTCAGAAGATCTTAAAAAACCATAACCGTCTTGCATCACTTCTAAAACTCCTTCACTAAATATCAAATCATCAAAATTATACCCTAATTCTTCAGCTGTAGTTTGATGCTTTTTTTGAGTTTTTTGATTGGGATTGTTAACTCTCTTTTGATTTGTATTATTATGTTGTTTATTGGTGTTGTTAGGTTTATTCTTATTTCCTTTATTGTTCGGATTATTAGCGTTTGCTTTAGAATTATCGTGTTTGCGATTATTGTTTCTATTGTTTTGCTGTTTTGAATCCGTATTTTTAGAATCCGAATTATTAACGTTTTTCCTATTGTCTTGTTTTTGCTCTTTTTTTTCTGGAGAAGAATTGTCATTTTTTTTGAAATTCTTTTGAGGACGAGAGCTATCTTTAGGGTTTATGTTTTTTCCCTGGTTGTTTTTAGAGGTTTCTTGTTTATTACCTGTTTTAGGATTAGCTTCTTTTTTTTGAGGCATATCTTTCTTCGGGTGAGAAACTTTTTTAGGGCGAGGTTTTTCTATATCTTTTTTGGGAACAACTAATGCTTGTTCGTCTAAAATTCTATAAACTAAATCTGCTTTTTTAATTTTATCTACTTTCGTGATTTTTAATTCTGTTGCTATTTCACGTAATTCGGCAACTTTTTTACTTCTCAATTGAGCTATATCGTACATATATCTACTGTAATATTATTATATAATGTGTTTTTTTGGATTCTTTTTTAGAATATTTAGTGGTTGGTTATTTAAGAAAGTAATTGGTTTCCACTAAATGATGATACAAATATAGGGTATTTTTTCTAATACAGAGTATTTTATTGAAGTTTTATTTTTAAGCTACTGAGTATGATAATCACACCAAATTGATATTAAAATGCGTCTAAAGTAGTATTTCGGTTTTCATTTATCTATTACAGGTTAAAAAGAACAAAAAAAAAGCCTTTAGAACTATTTCTAAAGGCTTTTAATTAAAATAAATTTATTTTAAAGTGCACTGATAGCATCAGCATATTTAATAAATTCTCTATCTTTTAGCTTTTTCTTTTAAAGAAGCATCTTTTCCAATTGCAGAGTTTAAGTTATTCAACATTAAATCTTTATTGTTTGTTCTTGCTCCAATAATAGCTTTTAAATAATAAGCTAAAGCTACATCAGAATCAGCACTAGCGTCTATAATTTCCATAGCAGCATCAGCTTCTCCGTTTAATATTTTTGCTAAAGCTAGGTTCAATGTTTTGTAACTCCCCATGTTAGAAATTGCTTCAGCATATCTTCCTTCTTTTACCGCTACATCTGCATTTTGTATTGCAATAATACCTTTGTTGTAATTTGTTTCAGCAGAACTACCAGCTTTATCAAAATAATCAGCAGCAGCAACTTTGTCTCCTTTTACGTGAGCAATTGCACCTAAATTGTTTAATGTCGTTGCGTTAGATTCTAATCCGTTTGCTTTTTCAAACATTGCAGCAGCTCCATCGATATCATTTTGTAAATACAATACATATCCAACATTGTTTGATGTTCTGTAATCGTTTCCAAATAAACGTTCTGCAGTTTTATATACTGCTAATTTTTCATTTAAATCGTCGTATAATCCAGCGGTAAATAATAATTCTTCAACATTTAAAACTTCTGGATTTGTTTTAGCTAATTGTTTCAATTCTTCATCACTGTAACCTATTTTGTCATAAGTTAGTGTCATTGTCGATCTTCTTAATTGTGGTAAAACTTGTTTTTCTAAAAATGAATATGTTTTTGCCATGTTTTTAATGTCTTCTTCTCTTTTTACAGGATCAGAAGTCATTTCTAAAACTCTTAAAATCAACTCTTTATCTTCGTGTGTTGTTTTTGATACTTCTGCTTTAAATCCATCCCAATCTTCTCCTTTAGGATTTTGAGTAACAAAACCAGCTTGTTGTCCTGCAGGGAAGTTTACTTTTGTCATTAGTTGGTTTAAGTAAGCTGCCGCTGAACCAGCTCTATCAGAAGCTAAATTAGCATTTTTATCAACTTCACCTTCTGGAGATGCGTAAGCCATAATATCTATGCTTTTCATTTCTCTTTTTGGGTTTGTCGCTGCATCAGTAACAAAAGCTTCAAAAGCTACTATATCTTCTTGCTGTAACTCTGCTTTTCTTACATCAAATTTAGCTTTAGCATAATTGATTGTTGCTGCTGTGTTTTCTGTTGTTGTTCTTACAAAGTTATCTTTTACAAACATTACTTTATCATCAAACTGAACTAGTAATGGTGTAATGATAGTTCCGTCAGCTATTTTGTCTGTTGTAACTAAATCTTTTACTTTCTTTCCTTTTTTAGGCAATAATTTAACTACTAATTCACCTTCTTCCATACTCGCGTTGTAAGGAATTGTACTTGAGTAAGTAAATGATTTACCTCCTTTTGGTATTACTTCTCCATTTCCAGCAGCTTTTTCTCCTTGAAATATTTTTGTTTCAAATGGA
>CAMZKF010000135.1 GCA_947311095.1 uncultured Flavobacteriales bacterium | reverse complement strand
TTTTTTCTAAACTTTTTATATAACGTTGTTGTTCTTGCATCGCCTTAACCAATACAGCCGTCATTTTAGAATAATCCATGCCTAAAGTTTCATTACTTACTTCTTTTTTATAAACCAACTGAGGAATTTCTTGATCAACCTCTTCTGCTATAAAACCAACTTCTGAACGTTTAGTTTTGTCAAATATATAATTATAGGTAACAGGATTTAAATTCATTATTTCTTTCAAACCATGATTGATTGGCTCTATGTTTTCTTTTACTTTTTTTGTGCTAGAAACTATAAAGGAGGTAGCGTAAATAGGTAATGTAGCCGTGCTTCCTCCGCCTCCTACAATTACCTTGTCTGCATCACTATATCCATTATTATTAGCCCAAATATTATTGATGTTATATCCTCCAAGATAAATAGCTTTGTCATCCCAATTTTTAAAAGCTCCAATTAATGCAAACTTTAAAGAAGAACCTGTTTTCCCATACAAAACAGCGTCTGTATTATCCTCCATTAAAATACCGCTATGAATATCGTTTCCTACACGTCCTTTTACGTGAAGTCTAAATTTTGGATTATATGTTCCTAGTCCTGTAGTTCCTCCCCAAACATATTTTAAAAATTTCCCACCATTCGACAAATCAAGATTATAATATCCTAAAAGAGCATTATTATCTGTTTCTACTATTCCTATAAATTGGTCGGTTTCTAGAGTCATTCCGTAGTCTCTAGGAGCAATAGAACCATAACCAGTCATAGAATTAATGCTAGATTTTCGAGGGTATATTGCAAATTCACTTGACGTTCCAAATCTATATCCCATTCCATAACCAGAAGAAAGCTCTATATTACCTGAACTTATTTCTAATTTTTCCGAAGGATTATTAACTCCTATTCCTACCTTTCCATTAGTATAAATATCGTTATTTATAGATGTTGGAGCTGAACTTGTTCCTGCTTTATACCAATCTTTATCGGTTGAACTACTTCCTGAACTAGGTAACGTTACACTGTTTCCTCCTGAAATGTGGAGGGTTGTGCCTGAAATACTCAATGTTTGATTATCACTTCCTGTACCATCTTGTAAGCTTGCTAAATTTACGGTCTTTGCTCCACCTCCGTCTATAACACTTAGAGTTGTGCCTGATAAACTTACACTCGTGTTATATTCATTGGTTGGGTCACTATCGGCATCGTTGACCAAGCTAGATAAATTAACTGTTTGACTATTTCCATTCTCAATACCTATTGTAAGTGTTGTTCCGGACAAACCAGATCCCATTATATTTTGGTCATCCGTTCCACTTCCTCCACCTCCGCTTAAACTACTTAAATCTACGGAATTATTTCCTCCGCCATCACTAATTGTTAAGGTAGAACCAGATAGACTTATTCCTGTATTGTATTCATTTGTAGGGTCATTGTCGTTAGCTAAACTAGATAAATCTACCGTTTGACTATTTCCATTTTCAATACCTATTGTTAGTGTTGTTCCAGACAAACCAGACCCCATTATATTTTGGTCATCTGTTCCACTTCCTCCTCCGTTATTTCCAACAACAAAAGGAACCCATTTAGAACCGTCCCAAAAATAGAACCCTTCTACCACAGCCGTAGAGCCTGTTCCTGAAGCGGTCGAATTATAAACCAATAAACTTTTTTTAGGACTTGTAATTGGTAATGCCGAATTGGTAGCTACTAAATTAACTCTAGGAATTAACAAACCTTTGTTAGTAGAGACAACGTCTAAAATAGCCGAAGCATCAGGTGTAACTCCTGAATTACTGATGCTGACCCCTTCTTGAGCTAATATTAGCATAGGCGAAAGAGCGAGGGTTGATATAATTATTTGTTTTAGCATAGTTATTTGTTTTGAGTAAAATTAGGCTATTTTAAATTTATTAAAAATACCTAGTACTAGGTAGGTTAATAAATATGTTTTTTCATTGTACGAATAATAAGTTATCATCAACAATAGAAGAATATATACCTTTTATGAATTTAACTTACCTAAAAGCTATTTACTGAATCTATATTTTTTAGATTAAATTAAAATAACTTTTCAACACTATTTCATTACCTCAAATCAATTTCTTATTTTTACCAATTAGAGACTTTTTAATAAATAATTTTTAGACCCAATACAATAAGCTGCATGTATTTAATATTTGATACCGAAACCACAGGATTACCGAGAGATTTTAAAGCTCCTATAACAGATACAGACAATTGGCCAAGGTGTATTCAAATAGCATGGCAATTGCATGATGACATGGGGCGTTTGATTGAAGCAAAGGATTATTTAGTAAAACCAGAAGGTTTTGATATTCCTTTTCAAGCAGAAAAAATTCATGGAATTTCTACTGATTTAGCATTGGAGCAAGGCGAATCGTTAGCATTTGTGTTAGATGAGTTTAATAAAGTATTAGCAAAATCAAAATTTGTAGTTGGTCAGAATGTGAAGTTCGATACCAATGTAATGGGGTGTGAATTTCATCGTTTAGCAGTTGAAAATAATTTACAAGAGTTACCTGTATTAGACACCTGTACCGAAACAACAGCGAGTTTATGCCAAATACCAGGCGGTAGAGGTGGTAAGTTTAAATTACCAACCCTTACTGAATTGCACCAGCACTTATTCAATCAACCATTTGGTGAAGCACACAACGCAACTGCCGATGTTGAAGCAACGACACGTTGTTTCTTAGAGTTAATCAGAATTGGTAGTTATTCTAAAGAAGTATTAGGAGTAGAAGGAAAGTACTTTAATGATTTTTTAGAAGTAAATCCCTTAGAAATTGTTCCAGTTGGATTAAAGCATCTTAACCTAAAAGAGGCGAGTGATAAAATTAGAAAACGAAAACTTAGAGAAGAAGGCGGTTCGACGGAAGCTGTAAATGAAGACGAAAATAGAGCAAGATTAAAAGACTTACAATTCGCACATTTGCATAACCATACTCAATTTTCGATACTGCAATCTACAACAGCTATTCCCGATTTAATTGCCGCAGCTGTTAAAAATAAAATGAGATCCGTAGCCTTTTCCGATATTGGAAATATGATGGCTGCATTTCATTTTACACTGGCGGTTCAAAAACATAATGATAGTGTAAATGGAAAAATAAAAGATTTAAAAACCTCTCTTTCTTCGAGTGTAATAGAAGATATCGTAGAAGAAAATGGAGAAAAAACAACAAAAACTCGTCCTTTAGAACCAGAAGAATTATTAAATATAGAAGAAGAAATAGAAGCGTTAGAAAAAACAAAATTACTACCCATAGTAGGATCAGAATTGTTCGTATGTAAAGACCGATTCGAAAAAACGGTAAAAGATAATGGTTATCGAGTTCCTATTTTTGCCAAGAATAAAAAAGGATATAATAATTTAGCTAAAATATCATCGGCAGGTCACGTCGAAGGATTTTATTATGTGCCAAGAGTTGATAAAAAAATAATTTTAGAAAACAAAGAAGATTTAATAGTTACTACAGGAGGATTGCAAGGAGAAATTCCTCAAATGATATTGAATGTCGGAATAAAACAAGCCGAAGAAGCATTTGTATGGTGGAAAGATAACTTTGGAGACGATTTTTATGTTGAACTCAACCGTCATGGATTAGAAGAAGAACAATTAGTTAACGATACTTTACTCGGTTTTGCCAGAAAATATAATGTGAAATATTTTGCAGCAAACGACACTTATTATGTCAACAGAGAAGACGCAGAAGCTCACGATATTTTATTGTGTGTAAAAGACGGTGAGCGAAAGTCAACACCAATAGGAAGAGGAAGAGGGTTTCGTTTTGGATTTCCAAATGACGAATTTTATTTCAAGTCGCAAGAAGAAATGAAAGAAGCTTTTTTAGATTTGCCAGAAGCTATCGAAACCATTCAAGAAATAGTAGATAAATGCGAACCCTATGTTTTGGCTAGTGATGTATTATTACCAGCCTTTGAAATTCCAGAAGAGCTGCAAGACCCTCGCGATAAAGAAGACCCTAGTTTAAAAATAGGAGAGAATAATTTTTTACGTCACATTACCTATGAGGGGGCAAAAGAACGTTATGGAGAAATAACAGACGAAATTAGAGATCGATTAGACTTTGAACTCGATGTAATTCGTAAAACAGGTTATCCAGGTTACTTTCTTATTGTAGAAGATTTTATTCGAGCAGCTCGTAAAATGGGAGTGTCTGTTGGACCTGGGAGGGGGTCTGCAGCAGGTTCAGTAGTTGCTTATTGTACTAAGATAACCAATATAGATCCTATAAAATACGATTTGCTATTTGAGCGATTCTTAAATCCAGAAAGGGTTTCGATGCCCGATATCGATATTGATTTTGACGATGAAGGACGTGGGAAAGTGATTCAATATGTAATTGATAAATATGGAGCTAGTCAAGTTGCTCAAATTATTACCTACGGTACAATGGCTGCTAAATCTTCGATAAGAGATGCAGGGCGTGTTCTCGATTTACCGTTGCCCGAAACCAATAGAATAGCACAGTTAGTTCCAGATATGAAACTAAACAAACTGTTTGCTATGTCGGAAGAAAAATTAGCAGAAAAGCTATCGCCAGAGCAGATGACAATGGCAGAAGAATTAAAGTCTTTATTGGATAGAAAAAACCTAGAAGGCGAAGTTGTACGACAAGCAAAAGTAATAGAAGGTTCTATGCGAACAACAGGTATTCACGCCTGTGGAGTTATTATTACACCAAGCGATATTCGAGAGTATGTACCCGTTGCGTTGGCAAAAGACTCCGAAATGTGGAGTACTCAATTCGATAACTCAGTGGTCGAAAGTGCAGGGTTATTAAAAATGGATTTCTTAGGATTAAAAACTCTAACGCTAATTAAGGATACCTTAAAAATTGTAAAAGCTCGTCATAAAATAGATATAGATATAGAAGAAATTCCGTTAGACGATCTTAAAACGTACGAACTTTTTCAACGAGGCGAAACGGTGGGGGTTTTCCAATATGAATCTCCAGGAATGCAAAAGTATTTGAAAGAGCTAAAACCAGAAGTTTTTTCAGATTTAATAGCTATGAATGCCTTGTACCGTCCTGGACCTATTGAATATATTCCGTCATTTATTAAAAGAAAACATGGAGTGGAGGAAATTGTTTACGATATTCCAATCATGGAAAAGTACCTAAAGGAGACTTATGGTATTACCGTTTATCAAGAGCAAGTGATGTTACTTTCGCAATTACTAGCCGATTTTACCAAAGGTGAAGCCGATGTACTGCGTAAAGCGATGGGGAAAAAACAAATTGCTGTACTAGCGAAAATGAAACCAAAATTCATTAAGCAAGCTATGGCAAAAGGACACCCAGAAAAACCGTTGGAGAAAATATGGACGGATTGGGAAGCCTTTGCATCTTATGCCTTTAACAAATCGCACTCTACTTGTTACGCTTGGATTGCTTACCAAACAGCTTACTTAAAAGCGCATTATCCAGCCGAATATATGGCAGCTGTTTTGAGTAATAATATGAACGATATTAAGATGGTGTCTTTCTTTATGGAAGAATGTCAGCGTATGGGATTAAAAGTGTTAGGGCCAGACGTAAACGAGAGTCTCTATAAATTTGCTGTAAATGCAAAAGGAGAAGTTCGTTTCGGAATGGGAGGAATGAAAGGAGTAGGAGCAGGACCTGTAAGATCCTTGGTGGAAGAACGTCAAAAAGAAGGACCATTTACTTCTATTTTCGATATGGTACGTCGTGTAAGCCTTAAAGATTGTAATAAGCGAGTACTCGAAAGCCTAGCAATGGGAGGAGGTCTAGACGAATTTAAAGGCATTCATAGAGCTCAATATTTTCACAAAGATGAAAAAGATAGAACGCTTATAGCTAAAGCTTTAAAGTATGGAGCTGCATACCAAAACGAAGAAAATTCGGCACAGGTTAGCATGTTCGATATGATGGAAGGAGGGGATGTAAATATACCCGAACCCGCAATTTTAGACTGTAAAGAATGGACGGCTTTTGAGAAGCTAAGTAGAGAAAAAGAAGTTGTAGGGATTTACATAACAGGACACCCACTAGACGATTATAAGTTAGAAATCGATAATTTTTGCGATATAACCTTAGATTTATTGAGCAATAGAATAAACGACTTACCTAACCGAGAATTTAGTTTTGGAGGAATGGCTGTAGATGCTATGAACCTCGAAAGTCGTAAAGGAAACAAATATGGAGTACTAAATATGCAAGACAAAGAGGGTAGCCTCGATGTTCGTTTATTTGGTGAATTGTATTTAAAAAATATGCACTTTTTAGTTCCTGGTAATTTTCTATACATAAAAGGTTCAGTACAATTAAAACGGAAAACTTGGAATCACGATGGAAAGCAAAAAGAATTTAATGTCTCTTATATCGAATTGTTGGAAAATTTACGAGACAAGCAACTCAAAAAAATATACATTCGTTTCAACGCAAATCGCATTACTAGCAATACAATAAACGAATTGGAAAACTTGTTTACAAAATATGAAGGTAATAAAACTGTATATTTAGAACTAATTGATTTTGACGAATTATCAGGCGTATCGTTAGTCTCTCGTCAAAGTAAAGTGAATGTTACTAATGAGTTTCTCGACGAACTAAAATTTGTAGATGGTTATGAAGCATTCTCTATCAATAAATCAAAAATGAATGAACAGTTAAATGCGATGAAGTTAGCTCAAATAAAAGATGGAGCAATGTGTGAACAGCCTTCGGTAGATTAACTAGAGCTTATTGATAAAATTAAAATAATTTTAAATTAAGGTTGATATAAATAACTGAAACCGATTAGCTAATCGGTTTCAGTAGAGATTAAACAATACGAGAGCATACAAAAAAATAAGATTCATCAGACGGAATTAGTTTAAACAAAAAAATCTAATAATAAAAAACATTGCTGAGTCGTTACAAAAATTGTATTTTAGTAAAAAATATATAAATATGCATTACATTAGTGATACTTTCATAACTAAAGATGAGGTCAAATTAGCAACTTATTTGTGGGAATGTGAACAGCCAAAAGGAGTTATTCATGTCGTACACGGTATGAGCGAACACGCAGGGAGGTACGATGAATTTGCACTTAAAATGAATCAATTTGGATACCTTGTTTTTGCTAGTGATTTGCGAGGTCATGGAAAAACAGCAGGAACGCTTGATAAAGTCGGAATTTTTGCAATGCAAGACGGTTGGAAAAAAGTAGTGAGTGATGTCGGTGAATTGACAAAGTATTTAGCTGCTAAATATCCAAAATTACCTTTAATATTGTTAGGACATAGCATGGGGTCTTTTTTGGTGAGAGAACTATCTTTTTCTAAACCTCCAGAGGTAAATGCTTATATTCTTTCAGGAACAGCTGGACACCCTGGGTTGTTAGGAGTTGTTGGCTTAAAATTGGCAAAATTTAATGTAAAACTAATGGGAAAGAAAAACCGAACAGGAATGATGACTCAGTTAGCTTTTGGTGATAATAATAAAAAAATAAAAAACAAGCGAACAGAAAAAGATTGGTTGTGTAAAGACGAAGATATTGTTGATACTTATATCAACGACCCTTTTTGTATGCAGGTTTTTACATCTCAATTCTATTGTGATTTGTTATCGGGTATTTTACATATTAATGAAACGATAAATATTCGTAAAATGGAAACCGAAAAACCTATTTTGCTATTTGCAGGAGATATGGATCCCGTTGGAGACTACGGAGCAGGACCTAAAGAAGTCTTTGAAAAGTTTAAAAAAGCAGGGGTAAAAGACGTAACCTTAAAAATGTACGAAGGAGGAAGGCATGAAATGCTAAACGAAACCAATAGAGAGGAAGTTTACGGAATGATAATTGAATGGTTGGATAGTAAATTTAATAGGTAATATAATAATGATAGCGCAAAACTTAAATAAAGTAAGAAAAAATATTCCTAATGATGTTTTATTAGTCGCTGTTTCTAAAACAAAACCGATTGTATTTATAGAAGAAGCTTACAACGAAAATCAACTTCATTTTGGCGAAAATAAAGCGTTAGAAATGAAGGAAAAAGCAAGCGTTTTGGCTCAGGATATTAAATGGCATTTTATAGGACATTTACAACGAAATAAAGTTAAATATATCGCTTCATCTGTATATTTAATTCACAGTATTGATAGCTTACGTTTGTTGCAAGAGGTAAACAAACAAGCTTTAAAAAACAATAGAACAATTAGCTGTTTGTTACAATTTCATATAGCAAAGGAAACAACTAAATTTGGCTTCTCGCTAGATGAAGCTATTTTAATGCTTAAAGAAAAATCTTTTTTAGATTTAAAAAATATAAAAATTGTGGGAGTAATGGGAATGGCTACATTTTCAGAAAATGAAGCATTGGTAATCTCGGAATTTGAAATGCTAAAATCTATATTTGAAACGCTGAAAGAAAAAGCATTTAAAACAGCAAATGACTTTAAAGAAATATCTATGGGAATGAGTAACGATTATAAATTAGCGATTGCTCATGGGGCAACTATCGTTAGAGTAGGAAGTTCAATTTTTGGGTCAAGAAAATGAAAAAACAGAACTACATACTGATTTTCAGCCTATTCATTTTAGGCGTTAATTCTTGGGCTCAAGGTCTAGAAGAACAAATAAAAAAACAAGAAAACAAAATTATTGAATTGGAAACTGAACGAGTTGCTACTTTAAGTAAATTGGAACAGTTAAAGCTAAAAAAGATTCAAAAAGATTTGTTTAAAGTAGGTTTTCCAAAGGGAGACTTTGGTGTTCAAGTCGTGCAACATCAAGCAATGGTTTTGGGGTATGACGAAAAACACGAACAAGCAAGATGGGTAATGCACATGGTAATTCCAGATATAGAAACAGGAAATACCTCTAGAACCAATGATTTTAGAGAAGATTCTTTAGTAACTACTGGTACAGCTGTAAAAGCTGATTATTGGTACAGCGGTTACGACCGAGGGCATTTAGCTCCTTCTGCCGATTTTAGGTGGTCTCCCATAGCATTGAGCGAGTCTTATTATTACTCCAATATGTCACCTCAGTTACCAGAACTAAATAGAGAAAAATGGGCAGAATTAGAAAACTTAATTAGAGATTATGTTTTAGAGAATAAAGAGTCGGTTTATGTGATTACAGGACCTGTTTTAAATGATAGTTTACCTAAAATGAAAAATAAAGGAAGGGTAAATGAAGTTTCCATTCCAGATATGTATTACAAAGTAATAATAGATAATACAGGAAAAGAAAAAAGAGGAATTGCTTTTTTAGTTCCCAATGGAAATTGTACTTATCCGATTATGAGTTACGCAACTTCTATCGACGTAGTAGAACGTTTAACAGGACTTAACTTTTTTCCGTTACTAAGCGATAGCGATAAAGTATTACTTGAATATTCTTATCAAGAGAAAGATTGGCAATTGGGTTTTAACGATGGAAATGTTACTCCGATTAATCCTACAACATTACCTAAAGGGAAAATTAATACGGTTCAAGCAAAATACAATATAGGTACAAATAGTTGTGTTTGTGGAACGGTAGTTTCGACTAAATATAGTGAGAAATCTGGTGCTGTATTTTTAAATTTGGACAAAAAGTTTCCCAATCAAATTTTTTCGGTTACAATATGGAAAGATGCAAGAGAGAATTTTAGCTATTTACCCGAAGTAGAATTAAAAGGAAAGAAAATTTGTTTGACAGGTAAATTAACAAACAAACGAGGAACACCAACAATGAATATAACCAACGAAAAGAAAATAGAAATACTAGAATGATTTTTCAATATTTAACTTTTAAAGCAAACTTAGATCAACACTTAATGATGATTTTAGTTTTTTTTATCTTTATAACATATAGTCTTTACACTTCTTTTGGAATTTCGGTTTACCTTCTAATTTTAGTAATTTCTATGCTTTCAATAGCGGTGTATTTATTGTTAAAAAAACAATTAAAAAATAGAGTAGTGGTTCACCCCCAATTGTTTTGGAAAGCGAATAAATTAAAAGTTGTAGAACACAATAGGTATTGGCAATTGATACCATTTACACTTTATAGTTTGTTAACCTTGGCGCATTTTGGCATTGTATATTGGTCAGGGCAATCTATCGAACCATTGGTTTACGATTACGGATTAGGAGGTGTTTTTGCTTTAGGATTAAGCTATTATCAATTCAAAAATTGGAGTGTTGGAATTTGTGATGATGGATTGTTAATAGGTTCTAAACTAGATGGAAAATTAATTACTTGGAGCAATGTAAAAAATGTAAATTATACTCATAATACAATTGAGATTACGTTAAATTCAAATTTTCCTGTTTCCAAACTTACAATAAGTAATCAGAAGTTCATCGAAGATTTTAAAAAATTATTGAAATACAAATTACTCTAATTAACGTTAACTGAAAAATACCAAGCATCTATTATTTGCTTAATAAAATCAGATCTATTTTTTGAATCTTATCTTATTTCAATGTCAATTTTGCATGAATATTACTCACGATAATTCAATGTCAATTTTTTATAAATCTTCGGTTAAATAAAATGTAGCCATATTTGACAGAAAAAGTCCAAGGAATATCAGGCTTTGCATCGTAGTAATTGATAGCAAAAGCAAGAGGTCCAATAGGACTGTGAAAAATAAGTCTGGTAGAAGCTAAAAATCTATAATCACTAAATTGAATATTGAGATTATAAAACGCATCATCTGTAGCTGATTTTTTTAGAATTACATTTGGCATAAATACATATAGTTCTCCTCTCAAATCTATCTTGGGTTGAATCGCTATGATTAATTTTGTACCTAAAGCCGTGTAACTGTGAGAAACATAAGCATTAAAATAATGAGTTTTAGATTCAGGAAAGGGTTGGTAAATAGGAGAAGCAAGCATTGTAGCGGTGTAATTAGAGTAAAATTTATCGGTCCATAGTTTAGTAGCTTCACCTGAAATTGCTAATTTTAAATTTTTATGAATATCAAAATATTTTTCTGCTTTACTTCTTAAAAAGTATTCATGATGAGGTCTGTTGATGATATAATCTTGGGTAGAAGAAGTGTTTCCTGGAAAATTAGCTTCAATTCCAGAGGTATATCTAGCTGTTAATTTAACAAAATGTCCTTTTGATGAATATTGTTTTCGATTGAGTGTAGAAGAGATAAAATCAATAGAATTAGATAGCCCCGAAAACGTAGTTATGTCAGCAGTATCACTAGCTGAAAACGTAGATGATTGATAATATTGGTCTTTATTTCGCCCCTCAGATGAAGAAAAAGTTAATTTGGATTGCAGACCAATCGGAACGCCTAATTCTAATCCTGCAAACATTTCATTTTGAATAATGTAAGAGGGTTTAACGGCATCGAAAAAAGTCGTAAAACTTTTAAAATAATCCCAGTTGTTTAACACTCCATATCCTTTTATATAGAAAGGTATTCTACTATTAAAATCTAATTTGACACCTAAACTTGTTGAACCATAAAATTTTCCAAAATAAATATCACTTTTAAGTTTTAGACTTGTTTTGCCTAGTTTTAAATATTCTAACCCAAAATAACCTGTATTGATAGGTCTTGAAGAAAAAATACCTCCAAACTTTACAGCGTATTGCTTTTTGGGTATAACAGTTAATTCTAATTCGTATTTTTTAGATGCTTTATTATATTTTGCTAAAGGGTAGAGAGAACTTATTTTTTCATCAGCAAGTAATTTAAAAAAACGTCGTCTTAGTGTTTTAAAACTAATATCGATTTCATTTTTATGAATTAAAGCTCTTTTTACATATGTAGCTTGGTTTGGAGTTATTCCTTTTATAGAAATAGAATTTATTTTAGCATCTGTAATGCCAGATTTAAAAGCTTCCCTTCTTTTTGTAAGCTCTTCTTTATTCGTTCTTCTTTTTATTTGTTGCTTTATTTCTTCTATTTGTGAAATTGTAGCATTGTAACCTTCCAAAATGGCTTGTTTAGCTTTGTCAAATTCAAAAGTTCCAATTGATAAATTTGGAGTAATTAGTATTTCATTGTCGCACATTAAATTTAAATCGCTTCTATTTACAACCATGCTTCTAAGTTGAGAAAGAACATCATCTTCTTCTATTACTTCTGTAGAATCAGATAAATTAACACCTATAATAATGTCTGGAAAAAAGTCGTTGTACATCACATCACTAGGGAAATTATTGTATAAACCTCCATCAAACATTAGTTTTCCATTTACTTTTATAGGGCGTAAATAGCCAGGGTAAGTCATAGAAGCTCTAACGGCTTGATTTAAATGTCCGTTTTCAAATACAACAGTTTTTTTTGTGCTAATGTCAGCAGCTACACACCTAAAAGGAACAAAAAGATTATCGAAGTTATAATCCGCTTTTTGGGAAACATCGGAAAATAGAGTTAAAAATTCAAAATCGAGTAAGGCAGAATTAGTAAAACTAAGGGGTATGGCTTTGGAAATAGAAAGGTGTTTTTCAAACCAAATTTGTAATAAAGAAGCGTCTAAATCTTCCTTTCTAAAAAAAAAATCTAGTTTTTGTTCTTTATTCCCAAATGCCATTTGTAAAAACAAATCGCTTTCGACTAAATTTTCCATTTCAAGAGGGGTATAGCCACTCGAATACAAGCTTCCAATTAATGCTCCTGCACTAGTTCCTGTGATATAATCTATTGGAATGTTATTTTCTTCCAAGGCTTTTATAACTCCTATGTGGGATAGACCTAGAGCGCCACCTCCACTCAAAACTAAACCTACTTTTTGGGCATTATTATTGTTTATAATCAATAATTGTAGCGAGATAAAAAAGATGAATTTAAGTGTTTTCACTCAGAGATAGTTTTTATATTAGCAAATGTAAAAAATCCTTTTAAATTTAAGAAATAAAAAATAGATATATGCACAGGTTTATAAAGTTATTATTACTATTAACACCATTTACACTAATTAGTTGTCTCGATGTGGTTGAAGAATTTGATTTTGAAAAAAATAAGAGTGGAAAGGTTACTTATACTTTTAATTTAAGTCAGAGTAAATTAAAATTAAATACATTATTAAAATTAGATAGTGTCAATGGTTTTAGAGTTCCAAAATTAGATGAAGTTGAACAAAAAATGGCTGAAGTAGTTAAAGAAATTAAAACTAAAGCAGGGATAAAAACAGCTTCTTATAGTGTAAATAATTCTGATTTTATTTATACTATTTCTATTTCTTTTTCTTCTATCAAACATTTAGATAATGCGTTACGAGATTTGTCGTATTGGAAATATTCTAAATGGAAACCGTCAGAAAACCTGTATGAAATGCAAGATAATACATTTGAGAAGGACATAGAATTACTAGAGTTTAATGCACAGCAAAAATCAGAAATAGACAAAAATAGCGAAATGCTTAAACAAGGAAAATATACTTTTGTTCTTAGAAGCAAAGATTTTTTAGAAGCTAAATTACCAAAAGATTTAAAGCTTTCGGGAAGTGAAACAGCTGTAATGCTTAGAAAAAACATGCTTGAAATAGCAAATAATGATAAAGCATCAAAAATGAGAATTGTTTTTAAATAGAAAGGAATAAAACTAAATTATTAAGCAACTCACAATGAGGTGAGAATTAAATTATACAACAAAAAAAATCTATTTTGATATTTCTGTCTTTTCATTTTCTTCATGATTATCAAACATATTTTCAGAAACCAACCAAGCTATCAATCCTATTAAAAGTAAAAATAAAAACATTTTTTTATTTTTATATAACGGTGTTTTTGGGCGTTTTGTAAACTCATTATAGCTAACATTAAGTTGCTTAAAGTTTTTGTATTTAGCTATAACTTCGTCCGAAGGAATAGGCGTGTTTTTATGTTCTCTATTTATTTTATATTTCTTCATTTATCATGAAGGATTTGTTTTTTTAACTTTTCGATTGCTCTATAAACTCTTATTTTTGCCGTTACAGATTTTAATCCTAAAACGGCTCCAATTTCTTTAAATGATAGTTTTTCAAAAAATCTCATTTCTATCAATTCTGCTGTAGGCAAAGGTAAATTGTTTAAAGCATTTATCATCATTTCTTGCGTTTTAATATCTTCAGGATGTTTTATTTCATCTAATAGCGATATAACGTCATTTTCTAATAACTCTACCGTCGTGTTTTTATTATTTGACCTATAATGTAAATTTACTTCATTGCTTGCGATACGATAAAGCCACGATGAAAAAGGAAATCCCATGTGTTTGTACTTTTTTATATTTAACAGTGCTTTTAAAAAAACTTTAGAAGTAATGTCTCCTGCGATAGCTTCATTTCTTACTTTTTTGAAAATAAAGATATAAATTGCTTTAAAATAGGTGTTGTATAAAGGAGCAAAGTGAGCAGGATTAAGCTTAGCAGCATCAATCTGTCGTTTCTCTAAGGCTATATTCCTACTCTTTTTACTCTTTTCCAAAACTGGGTTTGTTATTAATTCACTTTGTCTAATGCAAAGAAAGAATAATGGTACAAATAAATGGAAATATAATTTGTTTTTTTTGTTATATCAACGAATATACTAAAAAGGAACTAGCTCTGTTTCATTTATCTCATTTGTATAAATTAGAATGCTTTACTAAGCTGATTCTTTCTTTTTCAATACTAACCTAAAATATTGTAATATCTCCGTTTCAAGATTGCAATAAAATTGATAATATTAGCTGTAAAAAATAAAACTAAGTTGTAAAAAGCAGATGAATTAACTATAATGTAGTAGTTTTGCAAAAAATAAATTATTATGGGAAGTTTTAAAGATTTAGGAGTAAAATTAGATTTAATACAAGGATTGGAAGAATTGGGAATTAAAACACCTACCGAAATTCAAGAACAATCAATACCATATTTAATTAAGGTAAAAGAAGATTTTATAGGATTAGCACAAACAGGTACAGGAAAAACAGCTGCATTTGGTTTGCCTCTTTTGCAACAGATAGATTCTGATAAGAAAAAAGTTCAAGGACTAATATTAGCTCCAACTAGAGAATTAGTACAACAAATAAAAAAACAGTTATCTAAATTCACAAAATACTCGAACGATAAAGTATTTTTAGAAGCTGTTTATGGAGGAGAGAAAATAGACATTCAGATAGGTAGATTGAGAAGATCTACTCATATTATAATAGCGACACCAGGAAGATTGGTTGATTTAATTAATCAAAAAATAGTTGACCTAAGCGATGTTAAAACAGTCGTTTTAGACGAAGCTGATGAAATGCTTAGTATGGGATTTAAAAGTCAGTTGGATCAGATTTTAAATACAACTTCGGGTAAAAGAAAAACATGGCTTTTCTCTGCAACAATGGGAAAAGAGGTTCAAAAAATTGTATCTAATTATATGGCTAAAAATCCAAAACAAATAGTAGTAAAAAGCTATGGATTGGTAAACGAAAATATATCTCATCAATATATGGTTTGTTCCGAATCTCAAAAATTGCATAATATGGTTGAGTTTATAAAGGCTCAAAATGGAGGTAGAGGAATTATTTTTTGTAACACAAAATCACATGCCAATACTTTAGCAAAGCAGTTAATAGCTAAAAATGTTTCAACCGATGCTTTACAGGGGGATTTAACTCAAAAAGAAAGAGATAAAGTAATGAGAGCATTTAAAAATGAAACACTTCAAATATTGGTCTCTACTGATGTTTCTGCAAGAGGATTTGATGTTAAAGATTTAGGTTTTGTACTTCATTTACAATTGCCGATACAAACAGAATATTATACGCATAGAAGTGGGCGTACAGCTAGAGCTGGTAAAAAAGGAGTTTCGTTAGCATTTATAACCGAAAAAGAAAGACCTTCGATGACGAATATTGAACGAAAATTAGGAATAAAATTTTCTAAAACGACTGTGTAATACACTCCTGTTTAGAAAAATTAAATTAGAAAAAATAGCAATGAGGTAGATTGCTATTTTTTTTATCAACGGTGTAATTTATTGATTTTTTAATATCGTAGAACTCAATAAGATATAATATCAAATTGATGTCAAAAGGCAAAGAGAAATGAAGTAAAGAGTTTTTAGAGATGCTCTTAAACAATTTAAAGTCATAAATTATTTCAAAGCTCTAAATTTAATAGCCTATACAATACCTTTAACTTGACTTAAATAATCGTAAGCTACATTTATTTTTTTAAATATCTCTGTAGCTTTTAGTACATGTTCTTCGCCCAAATGGTTTACTCTATCGGGGTGATGTTTTCTTACTAACTTTTTATAAGCTTCTTTTATTTCTTTATTACTCGCATTTTTGGTCAAGTTAAATATTTCTAAAGCATTTTCTAACTTCGATTTACTAACATACACAGTTCTCGCTTTTTTCTTTTTATATGATTTTTTTGAACTTTTTTTAGCTTTTTTAAATTTAACATCTGGAAAAGGAATATAACTACTAAAATAAAGGGAAGTTATTGTATTTATTTCACTTTTGGAAAGAGATATACTAGTTGCTAATCTAAAAATAAACTTTAATTCTTTATTGCTGATTTCTCTATCTGATTCTGCTAATTCAAACAAATAGTATATTAATGTATTTTTATGTTGTATCGAAAAGTGAAGGTTAATTCCTGAAATTACCGCTTCTAAAATCAAATTACCTTTTAGTTTATGCATAAGATTTACATTGTTTTTCTTGTACATTCCCAATAGCCATATCAAATCACTTCTTTTTTCGTTGTCTAAAAAACGACTATAAAATTGATTGACATAATTTAATTCTTTAGATGTAAATTTATGGTCTAACATTATTAAATGTAACGATGTGAGTACTACTACAATGTTAACCCGAAAAATTCATTCAAACTAGATAAAATTCGATGTAAAATGCTTATCTTTAGTGCTCAAAATTGGGTGGTTTTAAAATGGTACTTTTTTTTATTTAACACTTTAAAGATAAGCATTTTACATCGAATTTTAT
>CAMZKF010000134.1 GCA_947311095.1 uncultured Flavobacteriales bacterium | reverse complement strand
TTTATTTTGTTCTATATTCACATCCATTTAAAGGCCATTTAATTTTCGTTCAAATTTTTAAGCTTATCTTTCTTTGGGGAAAGAGGCGGATAAGCATATTATTTTTTGTTAGCAAAATAAGCTATTTTTCTTGTTTTTGAATAACTCCATCCTAAAAACTATAATTATTGATATAAAAAAACCACTTCCTAAAAAAAGTAAGAAGTGGTTATTTAAAATAATTTTAATTGATATTACGCATCAATATTTGCATAAACAGCATTTTCTTCAATAAATGCTCTTCTTGGAGGAACTTCATCGCCCATCAACATTGAAAAAATTCGATCTGCTTCTGTTGCAGATGAAATTGTAACTTGTCTTAATGTTCTAAATTCTGGATTCATAGTGGTACTCCATAATTGTTCAGCATTCATCTCTCCCAAACCTTTATAACGTTGAATACCTACACTTCTCTCTTCTCCTGCTCCTTTTAATTCTTGAACAAAAGCATCTCTTTCTTCATCACTCCATGCGTAAGCCGATTTCTTTCCTTTTTTCACTAAATATAAAGGAGGTGTAGCAATATAGATGTAACCATTCTCTATCATTTCTTTCATATATCTAAAAAAGAACGTCAATATTAAAGTTTGAATGTGCGAACCATCGACATCGGCATCACACATAATGATAACTTTATGGTACCTTAATTTTTCTAAGTTAAGCGCTTTAGAATCTTCTTCTGTTCCAATTCTAACTCCTAATGCTGTATAAATATTTTTAATCTCTTCATTTTCAAAAATCTTATGTTGCATTGCTTTTTCTACATTAAGAATCTTACCTCTTAAAGGCATAATTGCTTGAAAATGTCTATCTCTACCTTGTTTAGCTGTTCCTCCCGCCGAATCTCCCTCGACTAAATATATTTCACTAATCGAAGCGTCTTTAGACGCACAATCTGAAAGTTTACCAGGTAAGCCCATTCCTCCCATAGGATTCTTACGCTGTACCATTTCTCTCGCTTTTCTAGCCGCATGTCTAGCTTGAGCAGCCAAAATAACTTTTTGAACAATAGCTTTAGCATCATTAGGATTTTCTTCTAAATAAGCTTGAAGCATATCTCCTACCGCCTGACTAACAGCCGATGTTACATTTCTATTTCCTAATTTAGTTTTTGTTTGTCCTTCAAATTGAGGTTCACTAACTTTAACCGAAATAATAGCGGTCAACCCTTCTCTAAAGTCATCTCCTGCAATATCAAATTTTAATTTACTCAATAAACCTGATTCTTCTGCATATTTTTTCAGTGTATGTGTCAGCCCTCTTCTAAAACCAGAAAGGTGAGTTCCTCCCTCATGGGTATTAATATTATTCACATAAGAATGTATATTTTCTGAATATGAATTATTGTAAACCATGGCTACTTCAACAGGAATACCGTTTTTTTCTCCTTCCATACTAATTACAGTAGAGATTAAACGTTCTCTTGTTCCATCAAGGTATTCTACAAATTCTGGTAATCCGATATCCGAATGAAAAATTTCTTTTTTGAAATTACCTTCTTCATCTTTTGATCTTTCATCAACTAATTCAATTGTAATTCCTTTGTTTAAGAATGATAATTCTCTCATTCTTGAAGCTAACGTATCGTAATTGAACTCAACTACGTCGAATATTTCAGGATCTGGATAAAATTCTACTACTGTTCCTGTCCAATCTGTCTCTCCTATTTCCCTTACGTCATATTTCTTTTTTCCTTGAGAATACTCTTGTTCCCAAACTTTTCCGTCTTTATGAACTGTTGCTTTTAAATCGATTGATAAAGCATTGACACAAGATACCCCTACTCCGTGCAATCCTCCAGATACTTTATAAGAATCTTTATCGAATTTACCACCAGCACCAATCTTAGTCATAACCACTTCAAGAGCCGAAACACCTTCTTTCTTGTGCATTCCAACAGGAATACCACGACCGTTATCTCTAACTCTTATTCCTTCACCTTCAAGCATGGTAATGTAGATTGTATCACAAAAACCACCCATGGCTTCGTCGATAGAATTATCTACAACTTCATAAACTAAATGGTGTAAACCTCTAACCCCTACATCTCCAATATACATTGAAGGACGCATTCTAACATGCTCCATTCCTTCCAATGCTTGGATACTATCTGCCGAGTATTCTTTACTTTTATTTTCTTCACTCATATTTTAAAAATATATGTTTTTTTTGACTAGATAACAAAGATAACAAAAACAAGCTAAGTAATTAAACTAGAACCTCACAAAACAGGATAGTTATGAACAAAAAAAAGGGAGAATCATAATGATCTCCCTTTCTTAAATAGATTTAATACTATTTATTACTCAAAATATAAGCTACTACTGAATTTAACTCTTCAGCAGGCATTTCTTTTGTAATCGCTAAATTAGCTTGCATTACAGCAAATTGTTCTGGGTCTATTATTGCGTCACCTTCTTCTTTTAAGAAAGCTACAATTTTATCACCATCGCCATTGTATCCCGCTGCAATATCGTGCAAACTAGGACCTACAACCTTTTTGTCTGGAGCGTGACAAGCAACACATCCTTTTCCTGTAAACAAAGTCTTTCCAGCTTCAATATCGCCAGTAAAAGAAGCGACAACTTCTTCTACTTTTTCAACATGTTCTTTTACTTCATGTTTAACTTCTTTTGCATGTTCTTCAACATGTTTTGTAGCTTTTTTTGTTTCTTCTGCCCCACAAGACATCATAAATAAGACACTAGCTAAAAATATTACTTTTTTCATCTTTATAATTTTTTTACAAAGATAGAAATTAGTAATGACATAACTATGACAAAAATAATATTTTTTTGATATAACTATGTGGCTTATCATTTTAAATTAGATATATCTTACATGACGGTAACATTTGTAAACAGCTACAGAGATTAGATTAACATTGGAATGGTAAGTATAGCGACAAATATAAAACTACTTCTGACTTGAATTTAAGACACAAAAAAATCCTCAAAGAAAACTTTGAGGATTTTAGAAAATACATTGTACAATTTACATTATACTTTAGTACAAAAAATAAATTTATCCGAAATCATCGAATCTTACATTTTCTGGAGGAACACCCCATTCGTCGCACATTTGTACCACGGCGTTATTCATCATTGGAGGTCCACAGAAATAAAACTCTATGTCTTCTGGAGCTTCGTGTTTTTCTAAATACTCTTTAATAACAGCATTGTGAACAAATCCAACAAATCCATCTCCTTCTTCATCGTATATATCTTTTTTTACTTTCCAATTATCCGATGGTAAAGCATTAGACAATACCAAGTAAAATTTAAAGTTTGGAAATTCTTTTTCTAGAGCTCTAAAATAGTGAATGTAAAATAATTCGGCTCTACTTCTTCCTCCGTACCAATAAGTAACTTTTCTATCGGTTTTTAAGGTATGGAACAATTCATATAAATGAGATCGCATTGGCGCCATTCCTGCTCCTCCTCCTATATACAACATTTCTGAATCAGAATCGTTGATAAAAAATTCTCCGTAAGGACCTGAAATAATCGCTTTATCTCCCTCTTTTAAGTTAAAGATATAAGAAGACGCAATACCAGGATTAATGTTCATCCAACCTCCTACATGTGCAGGTTTACCATCTCTACCCATTACTTGTTTACCGTCTTTATCTTTTTTTAATTCTCCTGCCGTAGGGTCAAAAGGAGGAGCAGCAACCCTTACGTTAAGCATAATTTTACGCCCTTCTGCTGGGTAAGAAGCCATAGAGTAAGCTCTCACTACTTCTTCTGGATTTTTCATTACTAAATGACGTAATGCAAAAGGTCCTTCAGCCCATTCTTTTTCGAATTTATCAGGTTCCCCTGGGTGATCTAATGGATGAGCTGTAACATCCATATCAGAGAATTTAACTTCACATTTAGGTATTTTTATTTGAATATACCCTCCTGCTTTATAATCCATATCTTCAGGAAGTTCTACTATTAATTCTTTAATGTAAGTTGCTACATTGTAGTTAGAAACTACTGTTGCTTCCCATTCTTTTATTCCTAAAATTTCTTCTTCGATTTCAATTTCCATGTCCTCTTTTACCTTTACTTGGCAACCAAGACGCATATCATCTGCTATTTCTTTACGAGAAAAGTGAGGAACTTCTGTCGGTAAAATACTTCCTCCTCCAGAACGCACATGACAAGTACACTGGATACAAGTACCACCTCCACCACAAGCAGATGGTAAGTAAATTCCTTGAGAACCTAAAGTTGTTAATAAAGACTCTCCTCCATTTACTTCGATTACTTT
>CAMZKF010000133.1 GCA_947311095.1 uncultured Flavobacteriales bacterium | reverse complement strand
TATCCTATAATTAATTTTTGAGTATAATTATTAATGGTTATTAGATACAAACCTTGGGGTAATTTCAACTTTAAACTGTTGCCATTTATAAGTTCCGATTGTACAATTTCACCATTTAGGTTTAAAATATTAATCCTTGTGTTTTTTTCTAATTTATTAAATTTAATAATATCTTTAGTTGGATTAGGATAAAATTCATAAGTCTCTTTTTTGTTTTCACCAATTGATACAGGATCATTTATTCTTAACTGGATATTGTCTAATGCCAATACGTATTTATCGGTAGCAACATGCCTAAAAGCCAAGTGTACGGTTTGGTTATTTAAGTCTTCTATTTCAACGGTATAAGTTGTCCAATAAGGAGATACTGTTGTTGCTTTATAAATTTTTGGATTATAAATAAAATCGTTGACAGCCGTTCCGCTTGTTGAATACAACACTTCTATTCCATCAGGATTTGAAGCATCGTAAGATTTTAAATCAAACGATATGAAATTCCCATAATTACCCAACACAATTGGAGGAGTAATTAGAAAATCATCTGCCGTACCGCCATTTTGAAACCAAGAAGTAGCAACTAATATGGAATCTCCGATGGACAATGAATCTTGATTCTCAACCAAATTCCAAGCTTGTGTCATAAAACTAACATTCACGTCATTATATGGGATTAGGTTATCGTTGTCTATTGTTTGCCACCCTGTTGGAATACCATGGTTGAAATCGGCATTTAGAATTGTAACTTGAGCAATGGCATTTACCATAACAAATAAAGTTGCTATAAATATAATTGTTTTCATTTTTAAATGTATTTTTAAGCAACAAATGTAATCATTAAATTAAATTGAATTGATATAAATGTATTAAATCCTTTTACAAGGCAACCTTTTAATTATTCTAAAGTTTTTATATTTGAAATCTTGAAGGTTAACTATGAATACAAAATCTCACATTATAGTAATTTTGGCACTACTGATTGGAATTGTTTCTTGCCGTAAAAAAGAAGCTCCAGTAAAAGATGATATTCCTTCTCTAATTATTGGAGTTGATGACAATAGCGTTACAAAAATGGTTTTTCCTGCTCCTATTACTATTCCTGTTGTTTACGATTCGCTTAATTTATATGGAGTAGGTTCGTATGCTTTAGATTTTGATTTAGACGGTGAAAACGACGTTACCTTTGAATTGAACCTTTTAAACTACGATAGTATTCATTTGCTCAATGGAGGGGCTATTCACCCCTACCCTAATTTAGCTTTGAAATCTAATGGTAAGATATCGATTATAAAAGAAACTGAAATTGTTTACGTTGGATTAGGCGCTACAACTTCTTTGGATTGGTTAAAAGCGAATAGTAATGGCGATGAAATTGCAAATATTTCGAACTGGAGCAAATTAAATGAACAAGGAATTAAAATGTGGCACGATGTACCACTAGCTTTAAGTCATAAAGGAACGTGGCATAATTTAGATGAAAATAAATTTATAGCTTTTAGATTTGCTGACAAACTAGGCTGGATAGAAGTAAATGCTACCAACCGTAAAAGACCATTTATTTTGAGTTATGCTATTCAACGGTAACCCTTAACATTACACTATATTCACCCCCATTAAACAAACATCGTCTATCTGTTCAAAACCCCTTTTCCAATCTTCAAAAGTTTGTTCTATTTTTTGTTTTTGCTGTTTTACAGGCTTATTATAAGTCTCCAACAACAATTCTTTAAATGGTTTATATTTGAATTTTTTACCACGTTCTCCTCCAAACTGATCGGCATACCCATCGCTAAACAGACAAATAAAATCTCCTTTTTCTAACTGTATTTTATGATTATCGAAAGGTTTTATAGATTCAAAATCTCCGATTGGTTGTTTGTTTGCTGGAATTGTGATTAAAAAATCATTTGCTTTAATTAAGGTTCTACTATTTCTGTATTGAGCTAAGTTTATTTTACTTTTTGTAATAATATATAATGGATTATGCGCTCCTGCATATTGTAATTCTCTTGTTTTTTTATTTAAAGTACACAGGCATATATCCATGCCGTCCATTACTTTTTCTTCACTTTTTTCAAATGCTTCTCTAACCAATTGTGTTACTTTATCTAATATCAGAGCTGGTTGTGTTATATTAAATTCATTTACTGTTCTATTTAAAGCGTTATTACAAACTACACTTACCATCGCCCCAGGCACACCGTGACCTGTACAATCTGCTACGGCAAACAAAACGATATCGTTCTTTTTTTCGAGCCAATAAAAATCTCCAGCTACTATATCTTTGGGCTTGTATATGAGGTATGAATTTTCTAACTCTTCATAAAATTTACTTAACGTTGGAAATAGTGCATCTTGAATCCGTTTGGCATACGTAATACTATCGGTAATTTCTTTATTTTTTTGAGATACAATAGCATAAGCTTTTTTTAATTCTACATTTTTTAATTGATAAATTTCGGCTTCTTTTTGACTTCTCTCTACCGAAAAAGCGATTTGCTGTTTCTTTAATTTATTAGTAACTTCTGTATTTATTACTTCTTCTTTTAATTGATAGTAAGCTATAAAATGTTCTAATTCTTTACTTGTATTATGCGTTTTATGATACAACTGTGAAAGGTATAAATGAGCGTCATAAATAAGTGTCTTAATTTTTAATTCGGAGGCCCTTTTTAAGGATTTACTCAAATAATTTAATGCTTTTTCAGGTTGATTTAATTTCAAATAAATTTTTCCAATTCCTATTTCACAAAGTAATTCTAATCGCTTGTTATCATTCTTATTTAACAATGCTTTTTCATAATTAGCTAACGCACGATCAAACTCTTCCATTTGAGAATAAAGACTAGCAAAACCAAGCAAAGTCCAAGGCAATCCATTAGTATCTTTTATTGATTTTCGAAGTTCTAAACTTTGATAATAATAATCAATTGCTAGGTCATAATTTTTATTCAAGGTATGCGTACGAGCAATAAGGTTTAAAGAGGAACTAATTGCAAATGGAGCTTTAATTTTGGCTCTTAATTCAAGTCCTTTTTTTAGCATTTCAATCGCCATCGAAAAATCACCAATTCTTGAATATATTTGCCCCAATGTGGTATAAGCATCTCCTTGCTCTTCGCTTAAGGTTTCATTTTTGGCAATTTCTATGGCTTTTCTACTGTTTTTAATCGCTGCGGTATAATCTCCATAATTATCATAAACGGTAGCGATTATATTATATAATCGAGCTAATCCTAAATCATTTTTTAAGTTTTTAAAACTTTTTTCTACTTCTAATAAAGGCGCTAGTACTTCGTGTTCGGTCAGCAACCAAAACGAGAATAGATTTTGATACATTTTTGCGAAAGCCATTCCTTCTTCATAGTGAATTTCTTTTGCTAATTCTATTATTTTATTTGAGGAATCAAAAGCTTCTTTGGTTTTACTATACCTATTCGTCCAAATTTGTTCTAATTCTTCGTCTATTAAAGTCGTATTTGTCATTTTGGCGAATAGGTTAATAATGTATTCATTGTTTCAATGTAAGCACTGTTGGGATATTCTTTTTTTAATTGTTCGGCAGTCCTTCTCATCGAATCAAAAAGACCAACTTTAGAATAGGCTAAAAATAAGAAATAATATTGTAATTCTTTTTCTGTATTCTTAAAATTATATTTTTCAACAAGTTCCTTACGACTCGATATCTCATCATAAAATTGATAATTTTCATGGTATGCTTTTGCATCGCCAATCAATACATCTATTTTTAAATTATGGTTTAGTACTTCATCTTCAAAAGTTTTATAATCTTTCAATCCTTTTCTAAGGGAGCTTTTAAATGCTCTATTTTGTTGACCAAATTCTCGATCTTTATTCTTTATTAGAAAAGTATCTTCATTAAATAAGTCTATCGTTTTTTTCATTTCTCTAAAATCGCCTTTTCTATCCAAGGCTTCTATTATGTTTTCGTATGCTTTTAATCGAATAGCATAAACTTTTTCTAACTCTCTTTTGTCTTCTAAATTTAAATAGTACTTACTCCATTTTATTATAAAATCTTCTTCATTTTTATCTCTCATCAACCTAAACCATTGTACGGCATGACTTATTTGTTTTATATCGTTGCTTTCTAGTTCTTTTTTAATTTTTTCTAATTTTTCTTGATGCTTTTCTTTTTCCTCATCAAAATCAGCTATTCGTTCTTCTAATTTGTATGCATTTTCTTCATAATCGGTATTTTCACATATT
>CAMZKF010000132.1 GCA_947311095.1 uncultured Flavobacteriales bacterium | reverse complement strand
TTGCGTATTGCGTATTGCGTATTGCGTATTGCGTATTGCGTAAACTAAATAGCGAAATACCCTATACGAATAATACTTACTAAATAAACTTACAAACAAAAAAAGCCGATTAAAATTAACCAGCTTTTTTTATTTAATGTTTTATTTTATTACTCTTCTTCAGAAACTGCTACTTCAGCTTTCGCAGCTGCTTTAAACAATCTTGCTAATTTTTTAGTAATTTTAGTTTCTACTTCTTCAGCCAAAGCTGCATCTACTAAAATACGACCACTGTGTTCGTCTATTATAATTTTTTTACGTGCAGCAATGTCTATTTCTCTTTGTGGTGGGATTTGAATATAAGAACCTCCAGAAGCTCCTCTTTCTACCGCTACAATAGCCAATCCATTAACAGCTGCTCTTCTAATTCTTTGATAAGCTTTCAACAATCTTTCTTCTACTGTCTTTGCTGCTTTTTCTGATTGTTCAATCAAAATAGATTCTTCTTTTGCATTTTCAGCAGTAATTTCCTCTAATTCTTCTTTCTTAGCTACCAAAGCTTCTTCAACCAAAACAACCTTAGCTTTGCTTTCTACTAAGACTTCTTCTTTGTGAGTTGCTTTAACTCTAAATTCACCAATGCGTTTTTCTGCCAATTCAATTTCTAATTCTTGAAATTCAATTTCTTTAGACAAAGCATCGTACTCACGATTATTTCTTACGTTTTCTTGTTGCTTTTTGTATTTTTCAATTAAACCTTTAGCTAACTCAATCGTATTCTTTTTATCTGTAATTTGAATTGATATATCGTGTATTTCGCTTTCAATCTTTTCTGTTCTAGCTTTTACAGTTTCAATATCATCTTCTAAATCTCTAACTTCCAAAGGTAATTCTCCTCTTACTTCGTTAATTATATCAATTTTAGTATCTATTACTTGAAGCGCTAATAATGCTCTTAACTTTTCTTCAGGTGTTTGGTTTTTTTTCTTTGCCATATTATTTTTTACAAATATTGGATTGGATTTGTTTCCTTTTTTGTTACTCGAACTGCAAAAGTACTAAATTTTTCTTTTAAAACCGAAACTAAATGCTCAATTGTGAACTGTTCGCTTTCAAAATGCCCCACATCGGCTATAACCAACTGATTTTCAGCATCAAAAAACTCATGATATTTAAAATATCCTGTAATAAAAATATCTGCACCTGCTCTTTTTGCATTATTTAGTAAAAAACTTCCTGCTCCTCCGCATAAAGCTACTCTTTTTATTTTCTTATTCAATGGTTTTGTATGCCTTACGCAATTCGTTTTTAGGCTAACCTTCAACGATTTTAAAAACTCCATAGCTTCTACTTCTTCCTCCAATTCTCCTACTATTCCTGCTCCAATTCTATCCGAAACATTGGTCAAACTAATCAAATCGTAAGCGACCTCTTCGTAAGGGTGAACAGCTAACAGAGCTCCTACAACTCTATTTTCGATGTCTTTGGTATAAACAACTTCTACTTTCACCTCTTCTTCTATATGTCTTTTAGAACTATCGCCAATATAAGGTGTCGCTTTTTCATTTGCCCAATAAGATCCTTTTCCTTTAATCGAAAAACTACATTCGCTGTAATTGCCTATATTTCCAGCCCCTGATTCAAACAATGCGCTCAAAACTTTTTCTTTATGTTTTGTAGGCACGTAGGTTATCAGTTTTTTCAACATATTGGGTTTCGGAGCTAATACCTTTATATTTTTCAACCCCAACTTACTTGCTATCATTCCATTTACGCCGTCTATTACATTATCCAAATTGGTATGTATTGCATAAATTGCTATGTCATTCTTAATCGCTTTTAAAACCGTTCTTTCTACATAGTTTTTCCCTGTAATAGTTTTTAAGCCCCCAAAAACAATTGGGTGATGTGCCACTATTAAATTACAACCTTTTTCTATCGCCTCTTCAACTATTTCTTCGGTACTATCCAAACAAACCAATATTCCTTTTACTTTAGTTTCTCTATCTCCAACTATCAACCCCGCGTTATCATAACTTTCTTGATAGGACAAAGGCGCTAGCTCTTCTAAATAATTAGTTATTTCTTTTATCTTCATTTTCTATTTATTTTGGGCGTTTAAACGGGCTATCCGCTTGTAGTTTTTGTTTTTAAACTAAGTTTCCCTAACTCAAAAAGGAGCTTATAAAATCGCTCTTTTATGACCAAGTTCAACTAATTTAAAAAACAAAAAGCTATCGCTTCTATCCCTAACGCAACTCTTCTGTGTTTACATTCTTAACAACTAAAAGCTGATTTCTTAATTGACGTGCAGAACCATTCTTGTCTTCTTATATTCTCTCAATCAAACCTACAAACAATTCGGTCAACTTTAGTTCGGATTTTCCTGCTACTGCTATTATTTCTGAAATATCGACTGGTTTAAGGTTTTCGGGGTCGCATTCGTCTGTTAAAACAGATACAGCACAACAAGGCAATCCCATATGGTTGGCAGCTATTACTTCTGGTACGGTGCTCATTCCTACGGCATCTGCTCCTAGTACTTTCAACATTCTATATTCTGCTGGAGTTTCTAACATTGGTCCTTGTGCAGTTATATAAACTCCTTCTCTTAGTGTTAAGTTTTTTTCCTCTGCGACTGCTATCAATTTTTCATTTAAAGTAGAACTATACGGTTCACTCATATCGGGAAAACGAGTTCCTAAACTATTCTCGTTCTGCCCCATCAATGGATTAGATGGAAAAAGATTAACATGATCGGTGATTAACATTAAATCTCCTTTTTTGAAATCTAAATTTATTGCTCCAGAAGCGTTAGAAATCAACAAGTTTTTTATTCCCAAAAGTTTCATTACTCGAATTGGAAATACGGTTTCTTCCATCGTATATCCTTCGTAGAAATGAAAACGACCTTGCATTGCCAACACTTGCTTACCTCCAAGTGTTCCATAAATTAATTTCCCTTTGTGTTGCTCTACCGTAGAAACAGGAAAGTTTGGGATTTCTTCATAATCCAACGTTAAATCAACCTCTATTTTTGTAGCCAAATTTCCTAAGCCCGTCCCTAAAACGATTCCTAAATCTGGGGATACTATTCCTTTTTCTTTTAAAAATGCTGCTGTATTGCTTATTTGCTTTATGTTCATTATTTTTTGTTGTATCAATCTATTTTTAATATACTTCTACTTTTATCGAACCTGATAATCAATATGTTGTTGTCATGTCTTCATCTACGCAAATTATAAAATCTGCTTTTCCTTTATTTTCTTCTAGTAGTTTTTTTATGTTTTCTTGCGATACGGTTGTTATTGTTTTATAGTTTAAAGTTTCGTTCCATTTTTTTAAATACCATAAAATTCCTTCGTAATTGTCAGAATGGTAAGCTCCATTATAATGAATAAAGGTAACGTCACTTTGGTTCTTAATTGGTTTTTCGTAAGCTTTAAATATCGACTCTGCCATGGTTGCGTCTTTTATCGCTTGTGCTTTGGGAAAAGTTTCACCTCCATGACCGCCCATCATTTCTAGCATTTTTTGATATCCTGGTAAATTTTTATCGTAAGCTATTGGCAATTTAGCTATTAATTTCTTTTCTGCTTCGGGCAAAGAATCCAACGCTTTAAAATCGCCTTTGTAAACCATACTTGCATATTTTCTAACCACATTTGCGGCTACAAAATCTATTTTATTTTCTTTTGCATAATCTACCAATGGTTTGTAATCTGTATCGTAATTGTTCCAAAGATGGGCGAGTGAATCAAATTTCTTAGCATCTATTTTTCCACTCAAATAATCGTTTAATACTTCTTGATTATCTCGTTCTATCATTTCTGCACCTAAAATCAAGTTTCTTTTTTTGTCTATTGATTTTGCGACCTCTAATTCTAACCAATGAGAAATTGGATTGTTGTGCAATTCTCCAAAAAGTACGACATCACTTTTGGAAAGTACTTTAATCATTTTCTTGTACGATACTTTTTTTCCTTTAGCGTTGTAGATTACAAATGCTTTTTCTTGCGCTTTTATTCCTAAAGAAATTACGACCGCTAAACCTAAGAGTATATTTTTAATCATTGTTTATTTTTTAGTTTACGAAGATAAGAATTATTAGTCACCTGCCATTAATAAATTACACCCTCTTGTGTCAGAATAGTCAAACCTTCCTAATATTTCAAAACTATTGTCTTGGGTATTTATTTTACCTAAATCTTGTGTTGCAATAAAGCTACAACTATTTACATTTGCTAGGTCTATTATATTTATTCCTCCCGATTTGTTCTTGGTTTGAAAACTTAAAGGGTCGTTAATGTCTCTAATCAATACTTTCATCCATGGAGGAGTTTTAAATGCTGCATTTTTTTTAGCGTAAGCTTGAGAAAGCAACTCTGTCATTCCATATTCGCTGTGTACAATATCGACTCCAAATCCTTTTTTTAAAACAGTATGAAGCTCTTGTTTTGTCAGTTCTTTTCTGCGACCTTTCATTCCTCCTGTTTCCATTATTACAAAATTTTCATTCAAATTCAAATTTCCTTTTTCTAACAAATCTAATAAGGCATAGCTAACTCCTATTAAAAGTACTTTTTGATTTTTTTTTGATAATTCGAGGAGTAACTCTCTTGTTTGAGATAAATTATCTAAGCAGTATTTACTTTTCTTATTTTGAGATAAATCGATTAATTTATCGACCATATAAACCAATGAAGAATCTCCTTGCTCCAAATAATTGGGTAAGAGAGCTAAAACGGTATATTCTTCAATATCTCCATAAAAATAAGAAAACCCAGATATAAAAGAGGCTTCATAAACACTTAAATCACTGACTAAATGTTTGCTTTTTCCAGTAGCTGTTGTTCCACTGCTTTTAAAAATTTTTTCGGTTTTTTGTGTTCCAACTACCACTTCAAGAGATTTAAAAAACTGAATTGGCAAGAATGGAATGTCTCTATAATTTTTAATTTGAGTAGGATTGCAATTAATTAACTTTAAAAATTGTTTGTATATCTTATTGTTTTTTGATTGATAATAAAATATATCCAAAGCTAAATCGTTAAACTCTGTATCTGTCTGTATTGAAAAAATTTTTGATTTTATAGTGTCTGAAAATTCAAGCATTCGATAATTATTGTAACTTTACTAAAGTATTTTATGATTTTGAGAACAAAAATAACATATCTTGTAACAATATTGTTACTTATTCTACTTTCTTCTTGTATAAAGGTAGAAACTTTTCCGCCTGAACCTGTAATAAAGTTTAAAGAATTTAAAGTTTATCCTAATTCTGATTCGGCTGCAGTAGTTTTAACTTTTCAAGATGGCGATGGAGACATTGGCTTAGATGTGGCAGACACTTTTGCTCCATACAACTCTTCTAGTTATTTTTATTACAACGCTTACTTAGAATATTATGAATTGATGAATGGTGTTTGGGTAAAAGGAACAGCAGATCCAAATGGTAATAATTTTCCAACAGCAGACACCATTGTTTTTAAAAATCGTTTACCAAATATTACTCCCATAGGTCAAAACAAAGCATTGAAAGGAGAAGTTATTTTAACACTTGAACCTTTCTATTACAATCCTGTTTCCAATTATAGCGATTCTATAAAATATAAAATCACAATTATAGATAGAGCCTTAAATATTAGTAATACAATAGAAACTGACGTTATTACGCATTAATTTTATTTTCATGACAATTGTAATCAAAAGGTTTTTTCGCTCTAAAGGACATCAAAAAATATTATTGTTTTTTATTCTTTCCTTTTTATTTTACCAATGTACTCCAAAAAAAAATGTGATTAAAAGAAATACAATTACAGCTAAATCAACTAAAACAAATGTTCTTAATCCTTACCTAATCGTTTACAATACCTCTTTAGATAGTAGTCGATTGTATTATAGTATTGCTTCCGAAAATATATTATATATTCGTAAAGAAAAATTAGGAGCTTATAATTCTTCTTTAGAAATTAGTTATTATCTTTATCCTTATGGCGATTCTAAAACAATTATAGATAGTTCGACTGTGGCTATAAAAGATAAAGTAAGGAGTAAAGTTTCAAAAAAAATAATGGGAGAAATACCTTTAAAAACACTTAAAAATAGAGATTATTTATTGAAAATTGTAATCAAAGACTTGAATAGGAATGCTTCAATAGAAAACAAAATATACATCAATAAAACCGATATTGATAACCAACAGTATTTTTTGTTACTTAAAGACTCTGTTACTCCTATTTATGAAAATTACATTACCGATTCCAATTCGCTTTTTCTTGCTTCAAAAATTAATCAAAATAAAACATTAGTTGTAAAATATTTTGAACGAGATTTTAAAATAGCAGCTCCTCCTTTTGCGTCTGTAAACACTTTACCTTTTGATTATACCCCTAATTCAAAAAGTGAAGTTAAATTAAATTCAGAAGGTATTGCTTCAATTAAGAGCTTAGCTAAAGGTTTTCTACTTATTCAGTCCGACACCACAAATCAGAAAGGATTAACTCTTTTTAAGTTTTCTGAAAATTTTCCTAAAATTAAAAATGCAAAAGGAATGATTACTCCGTTACGCTATATTTGTTCTACTGCTGAATATAATGATTTGTTGAGTAGTCCTACGCCTAAATTAAGTGTCGATGAGTTTTGGTTGACCAAAACTTCTAGTAAAGATAGGGCTCGTGAACTAATCAAGCAATATTACAATAGGGTTCAAAGTGCTAATAAACATTACAGTTCGTACAAAGAAGGTTGGAAAACAGACCGAGGAATGATTCATATTATTTACGGGACTCCTACACTAATAAGAAGGACTCCAAATTCTGAAATATGGATTTATGGCGAAGAGAATAATTTAATTTCTTTAAATTTCATATTTAGAAAACGAGACAACCCTTTTAGTGATAACGACTACAAACTAGAACGTTCATCGACTTATAAATCAAATTGGTACAGGGCTGTTGATACTTGGAGAGCTGGTAGGGTTTTTTATGGTTATTAGGTTACTAAAAACTACTTCTTTACTAATCCCAATCGGGGTTGTGATAGCCTTTTACAAACCATTTTTTTAATAATTCTCCCATAAGTAGTTTAACTTTAAACACATAAATAGGAGCGTTAAGACCAGCAGAAACCTTTTTCTCTTTTGAAAAAACAAATCGATAACCTACTCCCATTCCCAAAGCTAACCATCTTGTTATTTTATATTGACTTGCTACCGATGTGAACAAAATAGATGATGCTCCTTTATAAATATGATTATCAATTTTTGTTATGGTATCAGTATAGGCTAATGTTACTTCTCCTCCTCCCGTATGAAAAGGAGTTGATAATTCCCATCGTTTTGATGTAAACCAGATGTGTTCATAAAATAGTGTAGTAGCTAAAATTAAGTTTTATAAATTTACTCGCATTAGGGTATTTATCGGCATTAATTGAGCGTTCAAAAATTAAAGGCTTTTGCATAGCATGAATAGCCAATCCTAAACGGTATTTTTTTTCGACCTCTGCTCCTATTCTAACTCCCCAAAATTTAGATTTCTTATTCAAAACAAAAGAGCGATTAGCATCTAAACCCAATAAAAATTTTACATTGTTTTTACTTTTCTGCTGTCCGACAAAAGAATTAGCAAATATTATACTAAAAATAAAAAGAGAAAAGTACTTCAATTTAATCCTATTTATATTCTAAAAAACTACTCAAGTTCTGTATTTTTAAACAAAGAATCTACAAACTCATATTTATTAAATACTTGTAAATGGTCGATTCCCTCTCCTATTCCAATGTACCTTACTGGTATTTTAAATTGATCTGAAATACCAATTACGACACCTCCTTTAGCTGTTCCGTCTAACTTGGTTAAAGCGAGAGAGGTTACTTCTGTTGCTTTAGTAAATTGAGTTGCTTGTTCTATTGCATTTTGACCAGTAGAACCATCAAGTACCAACATAACGTCATGAGGAGCATCGGGAACGACTTTTTTCATTACCGTTTTAATTTTCGTCAGCTCATTCATTAAATTTATTTTGTTGTGTAATCTTCCTGCTGTATCAATAATTACTACATCTGCTCCTTGAGATTTTGCGCTTTCTAATGTATCGTAAGCTACTGATGCAGGATCAGACCCCATGCCTTGATGAACAATATCAACTCCTACCCTTTCAGCCCAAATTTTTAATTGATCAACTGCGGCAGCTCTAAAGGTGTCTGAAGCTCCAAGCACAACTTTGTATCCTTTGTTTTTTAACTGATAAGCTAGTTTACCTATAGTTGTTGTTTTTCCCACTCCGTTGACTCCTACCACCATTATAACGTATGGCGAATTTTCAATTTTAGGAATAGAAAAATCTACTGCATCTACGGTATTATTTTCTTCCATTAAAGCAGCAATCTCCTCCTTTAATATTTTATACAACTGTTTTGTTGTAACGTAGCTATCTCGTTTTACACGAGCCTCAATTCTTGTAATAATTTTAAGTGTTGTCGCTACACTTACATCTGAAGAAACTAAAACTTCCTCTAAATTATCAAGCACTTCTTCGTCAACAGTGGTTTTACCTGCTATTGAAGTTGCTATTTTCGAAAAAAAACTTTTTTGAGTTTTCTCTAATCCTTCGTCTAAATCTTTTTTCTTTTCTTTTGAAAAAAACTTTTTCCAGCTCATCGTATTCTGTATTATAATAGTAAAATACTATTGATTTAATTTTGATAAATTTTGACTAAATTTGAAAGAAGAACAAATTATTATTCTATCTTAATTTAGTGCTTTAATTCTTTTATCCCCGCTCAATTTTGGAAGGGTTTATTTACTTATTTCTTTTTAGAAAAAAAGTTAGGGAGTTTTATTCTATCAAAAGAATCCAGAAATCTTTTTAGAGCATCTAAATATAAAGTAAATATTAGTATTGCTATCAT
>CAMZKF010000131.1 GCA_947311095.1 uncultured Flavobacteriales bacterium | reverse complement strand
GATGAATAAAATCTATTCATAGCCTTAGCTATGAATAGGTTTTATGAAGATAAATAGTAAAAAAAGAAACGGTTTATTTAGCTTATTTTGATGTTCTTTTGGTATGATATACTCAATCCAATTAGATTTTTGTTTTTTTAGACGATGTTAATTTAATTCATAATAAAGAAAAAATGAATTGTAACTGGTTTTTATACCAATTAAATAATGAAATGAAATTTATAAATAGTTTTATTATCACTTATACTTCTTCAAATAAAATAACAACTAAGGCTATTCTACTTTTATTTTCATTGTCTGAGCAAAAATAAATTCTATTTTTTAATATCGTACTTCATTATTCATTTGATATAACTTTTTTTTACGCTGTTATGGCTAAAAGTAACAAGAATCCCCCCTAAAGCTATTTTTTTTCAGTATAATTTTCTTTGCATTAGGGATAGGAACGGCATCCTTTTTGTTTTTTTTACAAAAAGATATAGTGGATAGCCCGACTTTTTCTGTTTTTTTTACAGAAAAAGGAATGCCCTTATTGTAAAAAAGCTACCTTAAATGAATAAGATAGCTGTAATAGTACACCCTAAATAGGGCTTTGATATCGTTTGTTTTTAATCTTTTTTAGTTAAAGACGCTTTTATGTATTCTCTATTTAATATAGCTATATTTTCTAATGAAATTCCTTTAGGGCATTCTACTTCACAAGCTCCTGTGTTTGTACAGTTTCCAAAACCTTCTAATTCCATTTGATGTACCATATTTGTTACACGCTCTTTACGTTCTATTTGCCCTTGAGGTAAAAGAGAAAACTGAGCAACTTTGGCTGAAACGAACAGCATTGCTGATGCATTTTTACAAGTTGCTACACAAGCTCCACATCCAATACAAGTTGCTGCATCCATTGCTGTATCGGCATCTATTTTACTAATTGGAATTGCGTTGGCGTCTTGTGTATTTCCCGATGTATTCACAGAAATAAATCCTCCTGACTGTTGTATTCTTTCGAAAGAAGAACGATCGACAATTAAATCTTTTATAACGGGAAATGCTTTTGCTCTCCAAGGTTCAATTGTGATGGTATCTCCGTCTTTAAATTTACGCATGTGCAATTGACAAGTTGTAATAGCTCTATCTGGTCCATGTGCTTCTCCATCGATATATAAAGAACACATTCCACAGATACCTTCTCTACAATCGTGGTCAAATGCTACGGGTTCGTCTCCTTTGTTTACTAAATCTTCGTTTAGAACATCTAACATTTCGAGGAACGATGAATCTGGTGAAATACTCTTAACAGGGTAATTTACCATTTGTCCTTTATCTTTAGCATCTTTTTGACGCCAAATTTTTAATGTTAAATCCATGTCTTTTTTTGATGTTGACATAATCTATAATGTTTTATACCTGTTAAGGTTATTTATAACTTCTTTGTTTCAATTCAATATCTTTAAATTCTAATTCTTCTTTATGAAGAACAGCTTCGCTAGGTACTCCTGTATATTCCCAAGCAGCTACATATTTAAAGTTTACATCGTCTCTTTTTGCTTCTCCTTTTTGTTCCCCGTCTAATTCGACAGATTCTTCTCTAAAGTGACCTCCACAAGATTCGCTTCTATTTAGCGCATCAATGGCAAATAGCTCTCCTAGCTCTAAGAAATCGGCAACTCTTCCTGCTTTTTCAAGTTCGGTATTCATTCCGTTTGCTGTACCAGGAACTCTAAGGTCTTTCCGAAACTCTTCTCTAATTGCTTTAATTTGATCGATAGCTTCTTTTAATCCTTTTTCATTTCTAGCCATTCCAACGTTATTCCACATTACCTTACCTAGTTTCTTATGGAAATAATCGACTGACTTTGTTCCTTTAATATTTAAGAATTTATTGATACGATCTGTAACTTCTTTTTCAGCAGCATCAAACTCTGGTGTATTTGTTGGGATTTCTCCTGTTCTAATTTCATGTGCTAAATAGTCTCCAATAGTATATGGCAATACAAAATAACCATCTGCTAATCCTTGCATAAGTGCAGAAGCTCCTAGTCTATTTGCTCCGTGGTCAGAGAAGTTTGCTTCTCCTGCTGCGTAGCAACCTGGCACAGTTGTCATTAAGTTATAATCTACCCAAATACCTCCCATTGTGTAATGTACCGCAGGATAAATCATCATTGGCGTTTTGTATGGGTTTTGATCTACAATCTTTTCATACATTTGGAATAAATTTCCATATTTAGCTTCAATAACCTCTTCTCCTAATTCAATAATCTTAGCAGCTGAAGGATTGTGTATTCCTAAAACATGTGCTTTTTCGTTACCATAACGATTAATAGCCGATTTAAAATCTAAATAAACCGCTTCTCCTGTTTGATTTACTCCATAACCAGCGTCGCAACGTTCTTTTGCAGCTCTTGATGCAACATCACGAGGAACTAAGTTCCCAAATGCAGGATATCTTCTTTCTAAGTAGTAATCTCTATCTCCTTCTTTTATTTGTGTTGGTTTTAATTTCCCTGCACGAATAGCTTCTACATCTTTCATGTGTTTAGGAACCCAAATACGCCCATCATTTCTCAACGATTCTGACATTAAAGTCAATTTTGATTGATGATCTCCACTTCTAGGAATACAAGTTGGGTGAATTTGAGTGTAACATGGATTAGCAAAGAAAGCTCCTTTTTTGTGAATTTTCCAAGCTGCAGTAGCATTAGACCCCATTGCATTAGTCGATAAGAAAAATACATTTCCG
>CAMZKF010000130.1 GCA_947311095.1 uncultured Flavobacteriales bacterium | reverse complement strand
ATTATATCTATTTTTCTTGTTTATTTTATATTATGAATTATGAACGTGTACATCCATTTGTGGGTAAGGTATATTTAACCCTTGTTTATTAAATTCGGTATATACATTTTCATTTATACCAAAGTAAATATCCCAATAATCTTCTTGTTTCCCCCAGGCTCTAACGGTAAAATTAACCGAACTATCACCTAAAGATTCTACGGCTACAAATGGAGCTGGATCTTGAACAACTCTAGAATCAGACTTAATAATATTCATTAACACTTCTTTAGCTTTTACTACATCATCTCCATACCCCATTCCTATGGTTAAATCAACCCTTCGTAAAGGCTCTGTACTGTAATTAATTAAAGCATCGTTGGATAAAGGACCATTAGGGACAATAACGGTTTTATTGTCTAACGTATTTAATATGGTAACAAATAAAGAAATCTCTTTAACAATTCCTAAATGACCTTGAGCTTCGATTAAGTCGCCCACTAAAAAGGGTTTGAATAATAAAACCATTACACCTCCAGCGAAATTTTGTAATGTTCCAGACAAAGCCATTCCTATGGCTAATCCTGCTGCCGCTAAAATTGCTGCAAAAGAAGTTGTTTCAATCCCTAAAATACCAATTACAGTAATATAAAGCATTGCTTGTAATCCTATACTTAGCATTGACATAAAGAACGGACGTAGTGTTGCGTCTGTGTTTCTTTTTTCCATTTGACTTCCAATCAATTTTACGACTTTAGAAATCAAATATTTTCCTATCCATAATACTACTAGTGCTAAAGCTACCGCTTTAATTGTTGGTAATATCGTACCTGAAAAGGTTTCGTTACTCATTAATTCTTCAAAACTCATTTTTGTTTTTTTTAGTGTTTTTTATTTTTTTCGAATGCAAATGTATTTAGTTTTTATTATTACGCAAAAAAAAGCTTTAAAATAACTTTTTTATAACATTCTTAAATTGTTAGAAAATCTAAATTAATCGTTTAATTATACCACGTTAAGTTTTTTTTATTTTGCTTTTTGCGGAGCAAAAAAAATAGTGAGAGTTTACACCCTCACTATACAAGATAAACTTCCATTCAAAAAATTGCCTAAAGTTTTCCTATTTTGCAACAGTAAGTATATGTAAAAAAGGTTAGGACTTCAACACAACTCAATTAAATAATGAAGCTATTTATAAATAGTTTTATTATCACTTATACTTCTTCAAATAAAATAACAATAATAGCTAAGGCTATTCTAATTTTATTTTCATCGGCTAAGCAAAAATAATTTCTATTTTTTAATATCGTTTTTCATTATTCGTTTGGTATAATACCAATTACTAGATTCAAAATCTTTTTTCACAAATAAACTGTTAACCTTGAGTACATATACTCAAAACAAATAATGCTAAATTAACATTTCAGATTAAATATATCCTTTGTTGCGTTAGGGATAAAAACGGCATCCTTTTCTTTTAAAAAAAAGAAAAGATATAGTGGATAGCCCGCTCGAACGCCCAAAAAAACTACTTATTTTTCTCTATATATTCTGCCATTGTTTCTACGCTTTTAAACACAGCTTGTCCTTCTTCTGGATTAGTTAATTTAATGTTGTAGTATTTTTCTAGCAATACGATTAGCTCCAAAGCATCGATAGAATCAAGTCCTAAACCGTCGTCTCCAAACAGTAAGGTATCATCTTCAATTTCTGCTACGGTTAACTCTTCTAGGTTTAATTCTTCTATGATTTGTTTTTTTAAATCTTCTTTTATATTCGCCATAATTAGTTGTTATAAAGTGTTAATAAATTTTCTTCTGTTAGCTTTTCTCCTTTATTTGTATAATTTTCTACAACAAAGAAAAAAGCATTAATTTCTTTTTTTGTAACATCAACCCACCCGCATAACACGGCTTTGGAAGTGTTAAGCAATAGTAATTCTATTTGCTCTTTGATTTCTTTTGCATTAAATTTAGGTAAAACTAAGAATAAATTCTCGCCGTACCATTTATTTTTTAATGCAATTTCGCCCATTAAGATATTGGGTAAGGTATATACAAACTGAGACGGACTTGGATTGCCATTTTGGATGGATTCTTGAAATTTGAAATCGGAATATTCGCTCGATTCACTGTTGGCAAAAAGTTGTGCTATTTCGTCGTCTTCGTAAGTTGAAAAATCTTGATTTTGGATTAGTAATTCAGAACCGATAAATGCTGTTTTTGCCAATAAATCCATTTTATGAAACTTAGGATATTTGAGCTCCAAATGACGGTAAATATCGACTATTGTTCCTGAAAATCCTTTTTTATTTTCGTCAAAAACTTGTACTCTCCCATTGATGGAATATGTATTATTTCTGATATGGCAATATGTAGTAATAAAACTCATTATTTTCTTATAATTACCGATGCGTTTCCTCCTCCAAAACCTGATGCGGTTTTTAATAATGTTGTAAATTCTGCTGGCTCTGTTTTGGTTGTAATATTTATTTTTTCGTCTTTTTCGTTTGCTTCAAAACCTAGGCTTTTTACAATTATTTGACTTTTTAATTGTTGCATTGCTATGGCGATTTCGATAAGACCAGCGGCTCCCAAGGTGTGTCCGTAATATCCTTTTAGGCTATTTAGTTTTACGTTTTCTAATCCTAATCGATTAAAAGCGATTGCTTCCATGGTATCGTTAAAATGTGTACCTGTTCCGTGTGCTGAAATATATCCTATTTCTTCTGGTTTTACGTTTCCTAATTCTAACGTTTTTTTTACTGTTCTATATAATCCTTCGCCTGTTCTACTTGGTCCCGAAATGTGATTAGCGTCGTTTGATGAACTTCCGCTTACATATTCTAAAGGTTTGTTTTTAAATATATTTTCGTTTTTTGACAAGACTATTACCGAGCAACCTTCCCCTAAGTTGATGCCTGTTCTATTTTCATCGAATGGTTTAATTTTTTGTTTGGATAAGGCAAATAGGGACTCAAATCCGTAAGTTACAAAATCTGAAAGAAAATCTAAGCCGATTACTATTACGTTTTCGTAAAGATTAGCCCTAATCATCTCGCCTGCTTTTGCAATTCCTAAAACACCAGAAATACAAGCATTGGAAATAATAATGGGTTGATTTTTAAATGGTTTTCCTACTACAAAACGTTTGACTACATTTATCAATGCGTTTTCTACCCCTTCTCCAATGTATCCTTTGGTTGAGCTAATGATTACTTTTGTTTTTTCGGAATATAGGACAGTTGGTTTTACTGCTAAACTCATAAAACAGTTATCTAATATTTTTGAACTTTCGAATCCTTCTTTAAATTTGGCTAAATAAAGCGTTTCGTCTTGTTTAAAATTTGCATTAGATATGGCTCTAATTCCTGTTTTACCTTCGCAAATTGCTAAAAAATTTTCTTCGGCAGAATTACCAAGTGGCGATATAATATTTTCAGCTCCTATAAATACTTTCATTTTGTGAGGTATTTATTTTTCCATTTCTCATAAAAATATGGATTGTTTAAATCTAATGTTCGCTCTTCGGCTCTTAAAAAAACTTGTATAGTTTTTCCTGTTGCGCAAATTACACCTGTTTCTATGTTTTCGATTTGATATTCAAATATTAATTTTGCTGCTCGTTGAGGGACATATTTTATTCTCAATTTTACTTTATCACCATAATATATTGGTGCTTTGTGGTTTATTTCGGATTTTACAATAGGTGTAAAATATCCATTCCCGTAAACATCTAAATATTCTAATTCGTATTTTGTACCAAAGGCCTCTCTTCCATCTTCAAAAAAACGCAAATAATTGCCATGCCATACCACTCCCATTGCGTCGGTATCGCTAAATCGGATATTTAATGCTATTTCTAAAGATAACTCCATTTTCTTAACCTGCTATTACTATTTTCATTTCACACTCCAATAATTTTTCGTCTCCTAAAAAACTTTCTCCTTTTACCATTGTTATGTTTTCAAAAGTCGTAACAACCTTTATGTTTGTGATAATTGTTTCTCCAATGCTAGGTTTTTTATATGCTTTCATTCGAGTAATGCTTCCTATAAATCCAACTTGTGGTTCTGCTCCGTTTTTTTGAGCTAAATACCCAAAACCAGCCGCACAGGTTTGAGCTATATTTTCCATTAATCCTGGTGTAGAAAAAGCTCCATTTTCGCAAAGCACATTGTCTTTCTCGATTGTGAAGTCTGAGGTCAATTCAGTTTCTTCTGCTTGCAACAAATTATCAACCATTACAAATGGTGCTTTTTGCGGTATAATTTCTAATACTTTGTTTGATTCTAATATCATTGTTCAAAATAATTATAATAGTTAAACCATTGTTCTGGATATTTCCGAACCATTCTTTCAACTTCAGCTACATAGTCTTTTGCTATTTCTTCTGGCGTTTTACTATCTCCTGAAGGTGTTTCTGCTGACAAAGTGTAATGGTTTTTATTTTCCTTTACTGCAAACACAAAAACGACAGGTACTTTAAATTTAGAAGCTATTAAAAAGGGTCCATAAGGAAACTTAACTGGCATTCCAAAAAAATCTAGTTCAATGCTTTTTGTCCCTTCCATGTGTCGATCGGCATGAATAGCTACAAATTCACTGTTTTTTAAGGCATTGTTAATTTTTATAACGTGTGTTAAATCGTCTTTTATCGGAATTACATTAAACTTAGAACCTCCTGTGGTCGCTTCTACAAAAGCTTTTATTTTTTTGTATTCTGCATCCAACATTACCACGTTAATGGTATTGATGACTCTGTGTTTTAGTAAATTACCTGCTGTTTCCCAATTGCCTACATGAGCACTCAATAGAATTGCTCCTTTTCCACTATTCTTTATTTCGATTAGTTTCTCTTCATTATTAAAAGAGTAAGAAATTCGTTTCGCTTTATTTAGTAAAAATGCATGACGATCGACTAGGGTTTGTCCAAATATAAACAGGTTTTTTCGAGTTAACTTTTTTGCATCTTTTCTATTAAGTCCTATTGTTTTTTGATAAAAATCAACAATTGGTTCTCTTGCATTTTTTGCAAAAAGATAATAGTAATAAGTTACAAATCGTAAAACAAAATAAACAGGAGGAAGTCCAAGTACTTTTATCGAAAAAATAAAAAACTGATAACCTAAGAGCGTCCCCTTAGTTTTCCCATCCCATTTAGACATTTACTTCTTGAATTTATTTTCTAATAAATCGAAAAAATCATTAAACGTTACAATGTCTTTAAAATCTTCTCCTGTCACTTTAAAACCAAAACTATCTTCTATTACGACTACCAAATCTACATAATCTAAGCTATCTAAGTCCAATGTTTCTTGTAGATTGTTTTCTGGTAAAATTAGTGCGCTATCTACTTCAAATTCTTCTGACAAAAATTCTTTCGTTTTTGCGATTATTTCTTCTCTGTTCATTTTTTCGTATTTATAGTATTACAAATCTAATATTTTATTCTGTAACTCGAAAAAAACACGCACTTAAATTACCTTTAATGTGATTTTTTACCTCGAAAACAAAAGATCAATAATCATTAGGTATGATAACGTAAGCTGTTATAGTATTCTTATCTTTCCTACAAACTAAATTTTGTTGATGACTATTGTCTATATTTCCCACTTCTACGTGTAAATCTCCTTTCATCACATTTTTATTAAATTGAACTAAATCCATTTTTAACAAGGTCAATTCTTGATTTTCTTCATCTCTTAATACGATATACTTTTTTCCTTTTCTGTTTTTTACAACGCTATAATGAGGTTCTACATCAAATAAAAATTCGTTCCTATAAGCCAAGGTTTTATCTGGTGCATATACTTCTATTGTGTTTTTTGAAAAACTTAAAAAACCTAAATAACCATCATTTTTCAAGTCTATTATTTCCAATGTAGCTTTAGTATTATTACTATCCAAAATAGACTCCATTTTATTATTACTTAGCGTATAATTGACTATTTTATTTGTAGAATCATCTATAAAAACAAAAGAACTAGAAGACAGAGTTGTTCTTTTTTGGAAATAAAGTTTGTTTTTTTTGGGTCGAATACGTTCTTCTATTTTCATGATTTGCTCTCCTTTTCTATTTATCAAATACAAACGTCCTGCTGAATCGAGGTTATAAAAATAATCTTTATTCTCAATGTTAAAATACTGATATGATGCAACCATAGGACTTTCGCTTACTGGGTTAGCCCAACCTGTCACCTTTCTCCCTTCTTTATTATAATTGTAAGTCTGCTTATTTGCACACGAAATCCAAAACCTATAATTATTATTTTTTTCATAATCAAAAACAGACATAGCACTTGCAGCAGGACTTTCGAGCTCAATAGGAAATCCTGACACCGTATTTCCATTAATATCTAATAAATATATTTTGGCTTTGGTATTAAATACCATTTGATATTTATTATTACCAAATAAGTCTATTTGATTAATTTGTTCTACAATCTTCGAATCTAACTTTTTTGACCATTTTATTTTCCCAAAAGAATTTATTAAATATATAATATTGGCTTGATCTTGAACCAAAACATCTAATCGCTTTGTTTTATGATTTTTAACTAATTTTGGACCAAAAATAATTTCATTTTCCAAAGAGAGTTCCCACAATTGATCGTTTTGTTTTTTAGTTATCGAATTTGACTTTACAATCAATGCTTCGTGTGTATAGTCAGTTGTTAAATCACTGGTCTGATAAGCTATACTAAACTTACCAATCAACAAATCCATACTTTTTTCAAAATTATTTAAATATGCTTTTTTAACCATTGCTTTTCCTAGTTTCGCCACGTATTTAATTTTAGCATAATGGCTAGTAGTCGATTCTTGAGCCAACATTTCTTGTGAAAACACATTATAAAACGATGGCTTATCTCTTACTGCTCTTTTTTTCCAATCATAAATCAATTGTTTTAAGCCTTTGTAAGAAGAAATTACAAGAGTAGAATGATGCACAACATAATACATATCATCTATAAGTAATCCGCTAAGCTGAGCTAAAGAGGAGCTTCTAATTTTATTAACCTTCAAACCTAAAGCTAAGTAAGTCGTAGTATCTATTGCTACAATTTGAGCCAAGTCAGTTGCTATGCCTGTTTTGGTTATAGGTATCAAAACAGCTTTTAAATCATCATTAAAAGTAATTGTTGCTAAATGATTCTCAACCCAATCACCTAAATAATTACTAAGCCTACAATTACAGTCATTTTCTATTTGTTCTATTACTCCTTTATTTCTTTTTTCGTCTATTGTGTATTCATTAATTGACAAAAGATTGAAAGGTAACATCGCTTCATTAATCAATTGGCTCGATTTGTTTTCTAAAGTATTATTATTTGCAATAGATAGTCCATTTAATATTATCTCATCATTTTTTAAAATTACATCATAAACACTCCAGATATTGTTTGTTTGCCAATTTTCTAACCCTGTTTTTTGTAAATGTGGTATCGCTAACTTTTTTAAATTTGAGGAATTAGTATAGATATGGACATTACTACTATTACTAACTTTCCCTTTTAATCTCTTAAAAGAAGAATCATTTAAGAGTGTTTCTTTTCTTTCTAACTGCAAGCAACTTTTATTCAACAATTCTTCATTAGAAGCTACAATAGTAAAAGGATGGCTATATTTTATAAAAACATCTTTAGTTTCAATCCCTTTGTCTTTTAATTGTCTTTTTATTTCATTAAACGTTTGGATTGTAGAAGTAATTCCCAAAAGAAAATCAGGTTCTTTTACACTGGGATGTATCGAAACTATAATGTTATTTTTGACTCCTGACTCTTCAAAAATAGATTCATTTTTAATTAATGAATCTATTTTTTGTAATTGTACATCTAAATCACCCAAAAAGTTAATCGTTTTCAAATCGTTCCAAATCACATTATTATACAACAAAAATTCTCCCATTTTTATTGGATTTTTTACCTCAACAATAATTGCAGCGTCTTTTGGAATACAATTAATAAGAGATAAATTAACTTGTGTTTTTTCTTTCAAAACTCTTACGGTATAATACACACCTGTTACAGACAACAATATTAATATAAACAACAATAGTTTTTTAAGCATAGTTTTTCTAAATAAACCTTGAATCAATTCGATTCTGTATTTTTATAGCAATTTATAAAACTACTTCTATTTATGTTTCATTTTAGTTGTTTCTACAGAACATCTCCACATTAAAATGTGAAGATTAGCCAATTTATGTTTTTAAATTTCGTAAAGAATAAGTTAACTTTGCGTTTTTCAAATTGACAACAATCAATTTATTCAACAATCTAATTTCATAAAAAAATCATTATCAAAAAAAATCTAAAAAACACACTTTGTTTAATGCCTTGGGTACATTTATTTATCGACACAAGTGGAAAAGCAAAAGCCTGTTGCAACACTTCGATTACCTATGGCAATGTAGAACACCAATCTGTAAAAGAAATTTGGAACGGAAAACAAATAAATGAATTTAGAGCGAAATTATTAAACGGTGAAATTGACAAACGATGTGCTATTTGTTTCAATAAAGAAGCCGCAGGAAAATCCAGTATCAGAACAGAAACCTTAGAAAAATATCAAGTATTAATTCCTGCTATATTGAATAATAATCAAAATTTAAAACCTATATATTTAGACATTAGATTTAGTAATATTTGTAATTTAAAGTGTCGAACCTGCTGGCACGGTGCTAGTTCAAGTTGGTTTGAAGACGCTAAAGCTTTAAAAACAAATTTTGGAAACAAGGCTATTATAAAAGCAACCACTAATAATTTCCAATTAATAAATGAAGTAATTTCTTACGCCGATTCCATTCAAGAAATATATTTTGCTGGAGGCGAACCTCTTCTTATGGAAGAACATTACGCAATACTAGATCAACTCATAGAAAGAAAAGAAACGACAACCTTAATTCGCTACAACACCAATTTATCGCAATTAAATTTAAAAACCAACTTTATAATTGATTATTGGAAGCAATTCAAAAACATACATTTATCTATCAGTATTGATGAAATAGGTGGGCAAGTAGAACTTATTCGAAAAGGATTAAAATGGGACAAATTCATTTCTAATTTGAAATCAGTAAAAACTGAATGCCCACATATAAAAATAGAGATAGCCCCCACCGTAAGCATATTCAACATTTATACATTAGCCAATCTTCATCAGTACTTTTACAACAAAGGGCTAATCAATTCTGTAAACCACATTTATTTAAACCTTCTCGAACGTCCTAGTTATTACAACATTCAAATACTTCCCGAACATAAAAAGAAGGCAGTTCAAGAACTCTTAGAACATCACATTTCATGGCTAAAAAAGAACAATAGTAGCGAAGAATTGATAAACGAATTTCAACCCATCATAAAATATCTTTTCATTTTGAACAACGAAAAGGGATATAGTCAATACAAACAAGAAGTTTCAAAACTTAATAAGCTCAGAAATGAACTACTAGAAATCGTATAGTTCACATTTATCTTATTGGTTTATTTTTTGTTCAAAAGGAAATTGAATAAACATTTTGTTGTTAAAAAAAATAGAATACATTTGCACCCAATTTTTTTGAAAAATGAATTATAAAGAAAAAAAACATATCCCAGCTAACATTGTAGCTTACCGCCTATTTAAGAAAAAACTAAATCGATTTACTCGTCGTATTTTAGGAATCATATCCTTAGTTTTTTTGATTTCTAGTTTTTCGCTAGACAACAACACTCCTACAGCCAATGAAGAAACATTAACAGTAGAAAACTTAAGAGATTTACTCGAGTCAGAAGGAGTTCAACACGCCGACATTGTACTAAGACAAGCTATACAAGAAACAGGCTGGTTTAAATGCTCCAATTGTTCACTGTCAAAAAACAATATTTTTGGATTTTATTACAAGAAAAAATACCTGACTTATGACAACTGGCAAGAATGCGTACGTTATTATAAACGGTGGCAAGACAGACACTATAAAGGTGGTGACTATTATGATTTTTTAAAGAAAGTAGGCTTCGCTACCGACCCTATGTACGTTAAACGATTAAAAGCTTTGTCTATTAATTAATAAACTGGTATCTTTATTTTTTGACCATTACTCAAACGACTCGACAAACCTCCATTCGCGGCTTTTATATTAGCAACAGAAACTCCTGGAAACTTCCGAGCAATATCCCAAAGTGTATCACCTTTTCTTACTGTATAAGTAGAAATTTTATAATCTTCCTTTTCTGCTATTTCTTCCAATTCTTTTATTGAAGTAGTCTCCTCAAACACAATCAGTTTTCGACCTTTCCTAACCCTATCGGTCGTTCGATTATTCCACGCTTTTATATCTTCTGGAGAACAATTATAACTATTTGCAATCGATTGTAAAGTCTCTCCATACTTTATTATATGTGTTTTTTGAACTCGCTTAAATTTATCATTTGCTACATAGTTTTTATATTCAATAGAAGAATATTTGTAAATAGAATCTTCAAGTAAAATAAAATCACCAACCAAACTAACAGGAAGATAAAGGCTATAATAATCCTTAGTCTTAGGAATTACATGATTAATAAACATGGGATTTAAATACCTCAATTTATGCTGCTCGTACCCCAACCACTCTTCCAAAACATCAAATTCTATGCGTTTACAAACATGAATTGTATCGATTTCCAAATCCAAAAATTTTATAGGTTTTGCCACTATACCATGCTCTTTATAATATTTCATTGTATAATTTATCGCCGTAAAAGCAGGGACATAATTCTGCGTTTCTCTAGGTAACAAATGGCGTATTTCCCAATAAGTAGGCGCTCCACCAGCTCTTCTTATCGCTTTATTTACATTTCCCATTCCAGCATTATACGCTGCTAAAACCAAATTCCAATCAGCATATATTTCATGCAAAAAACTTAAATATTTACACGCTGCTTCCGTAGCCAAATAAGGATCGCACCTTTTATCCACATAAGAATCAATGGTCAAATTGTACATCTCTCCAGTACAAGGCATAAATTGCCAAAGCCCTCCTGCTCCTACCCTCGACCTAGCTCTAGGATTTAAAGCTGACTCTACAATCGGTAAGTATTTTAATTCCAATGGTAAATTGTATTTAATTAACTGTTCCTCAAACAAAGGAAAATAAAGTTCTTTATACGAAAGCATTTTTTCCGTCAATCTTTTTCTCTTATTAATATATAAATTCACCATTGATTTAGTTGGTGTATTATAGCGAAAATCAAAAGGACTAGATTCGTTTAACTCTTTAATTCTTTTTTCTAACAATTCAGCGTTTATAGTATCATTATTCACCTCTAATTTCAGTTCTCCTTCATTTCTAAAATCCCACAACGCTCTAAAATGAGCAACAAGAATACTATCGTATTCATCTACAAAAGACAAGTCGAATCTCTCAACAGAAACCACTGAATCTTTTTGAGAAAAAGTCCTCCCAAAACAAAACACAGTTACAGCACTTAGTAGCCCTAACTTATAAAACATACTATTTATCACCAACTTCAACATTAATTATTTTTATTCTCTTTTTCTTTAGGCGTTTAAACAGGCTATTCGCTTGTAGTTTTTGTTTCTAAAAAAAGAAAACTAAGCTAAAAAGGAGCTCATAAAATCGCTCTTTTCAACTAAGTTTTTCTATCTTTTAGAAACAAAAAGCTATCACTACTATCCTTAACGCACCAGTACTTACCCCGTTAAGATTACCTATTCTAAATTAAAACAACCTAATAAACAGTTCCTTTCGCACTAGCTATGAATAAATTTTTATTCATCAATAAGTAAAAAAACAATTACTTACACTTATATTTTTAATAAGCTCATGAGTACTACGCAGTTCTATTTTTTTAGCTCATTTCAAAATCAAATTCGTATTACCATTTATTACACTAACAAACAAAACGCTTTAACTATACCTCTTTGTTTAAATTTTCAGCAAAGGTAATATTTATTTTTAGCATAATACTTGTAAGTAGCTATCTATCGAATCGATAATTTATTATCTTAGTCAAAAAATTAATCCGTCATGAAATTATTTCTACTTACTACACTTCTATATTTAACCACAATTTCGTTTGCTCAAATATCGAGAGGTACAACAACAGAAACAAAAAAAGAAGCTCCAACCTACTCCGACAATCCAGAGCAAGACTTTAAAACCAACGAACACGCAGTCGATTGCAATACAGCAATAGAAATGGACCCTGGAAATAAATTAATTTACAGTAGAAAAACCAACAAACCTTTTACAGGAACATGTATTTCTTATCACCATAACAATAAAAGACAGCGTATTGCTAAATTTGTTGACGGAAAAGAAGTCGGAGAATCCTTATCTTACTATTCAGACGGAAAACCATGGGCTACCACCTCTTGGGACGATGGCATAGAAAATGGAACTTGGAAATTCTGGTACGAAACAGGAAACCTAGCGTGGGAAAACACCTATGAAATGGGAGTAAAAACAGGAACTTGGCGTTTTTTCTTTGAAGATGGAAGTCCTAAGAAAATTTTGAATTATAAAAATGACATGCTCGATGGAGAATGTAAATATTATAAAGAAGGAGGTAAATTAAAAAAAATAATCAATTATAAAGCAGGAGAATTTGACGGAGCTTTTTACACTTACTATCCCGACGAAGACAGCGTAGTAAAAATTAGTAAAAACTATAAAAATGGAAAAAAAGATGGAGACGCAATTTTTTATTTTAAAGACGGACAAATATCGTACACCAAACATTACAGTAATGGAACTCCCATTGGCAAATGGGAATACTTTCACCCTAATGGACAATTGAGAACTGTCGGTAAATTTGTAGGAGGAAAAAAAGATGGGCTTTGGCAGTACTTTCTTGATGAGGGACAAAAACAAACCGAAATTTTATTTAACAAAGGAGAAGAATTAATTGTAGTTGAATACGATAGATTTGGAGGTGCAAAAGACGAAGAAAAAGAAGCAGAATTAAATCAAATGCTCTCTAAAAGAAAAGCTGAGGAAGCTGAAGGAAAAGGAAAGAAAAAAAAGAAGCAAAAAAAAGGTAAAAAAGAAAAAAAAGGTAAAAAAGAATGAGTCAAGAAAAAAACTTACCAATAATGGAGCAATTTTACTCCATACAAGGAGAAGGATTTTATAGCGGAAGACCCGCTTACTTTATCCGTATTGCAGGTTGCGATGTCGGCTGTGTTTGGTGTGATGTAAAAGAAAGTTGGGACGCAAACGAACACAATTATCTTAGCGTTGCTTCAATTATAGAAAAAATAAAAGATACAAAAACTAATTTTGTAGTCGTTACAGGAGGAGAACCTGCCATGTATGATTTAAGCTATTTAACCGCAGAACTAAAAAATATTAACTGCGAAATAGCAATCGAAACATCAGGCGTTTATCCTTTAACAGGTCAAATTGATTGGGTTTGTTTTTCTCCAAAAAAATTCAAATCCCCTACAAAAAGTATTTATGCTCAAGCAAATGAATTAAAAATAATTATATTCAATAAGCATGACTTTGCTTGGGCAGAAGAACATGCAAGTAAACTAAACCAAAACTGCAAACTTTATTTACAAACCGAATGGAGTAAAAAAGAACAATTACTACCCTTAATTATTGAGTACATAAAAAACAATCCAAAATGGACACTATCTACTCAAGTCCACAAATACATTGACGTTCCTTAATTGATTGTTTGAAACTTTTCCATAAATAATTCAGTACATTCTAAAAATAATAGAAATGAAAAAATACATACACATAATACTTGCCAGTGCACTATTGCTAATTTCCTCATGTAGCGTTGCTCAACCTGGTAGATATACTTCATCAAGCAAAAAAGCAATTAAACTTTACGAAGCAGGAAGAGCTTGTTTTAATCAAATTGACCACCTTACGGGAAAAAGAGCATTAGGATGTGCCGAATCTAACTTAGTAAAAGCAATAGAAAAAGACCCTTCTTTTTCCGAAGCTTATAGCCTTTTATCAAACGTATATGTAGAAAAAGGCGACTTAGAAAAAGCGGTACTCTATAAAGAAAAAATGATTCAAGTAACCCATAAATTTTCTCAATCAGAATATTTTTACCTATCTACCTTATTAATGGCGCAAGGTCAATATCAAAAAGTAATTGGATACGCTAGTAAATACCTAGAAACAAGAAATCCAAACCCTCGATTTGTAACAAAATGCCAAGAATATATTCGAAATTCAAAATTTGGAATTGAAGCAAAAAAACACCCTGTCGATTTTAAACCTGTAAACATGGGAGCTCAAATTAACACACAAAACCCAGAGTATTTCCCTTCCTTAACAGCCGATGACAGCACTTTGCTTTTCACCCGATTAATAGACGATGCTCGTGTAATGCACCCCCCTCAAAACCAAGAAGATATTTTTATTACCACTAAAATGAGCGATGGCATGTGGGTAAACTCTCACCCCGTAAGCCCTAACATCAACACCGTAGCCAACGAAGGAGCTCCAACACTATCGGCGGACGGAAAGTACATTATAATGGTAGGTTGTGCAACAGGTCCAGATGGAAAATATGGCGACGACAGAGAAGGATATGGAAGTTGCGATTTATTTGTCAGTGAACGAATAGGTAAGGAATGGACAAAACCAGTAAACATGGGAGCTCCTATTAATTCGGGACATTGGGAAACTCAACCTTGCTTTTCTTCCGATGGAAAAACACTTTATTTTGTTCGAGGACTGGTTAAACATAGAGAAAGAAGAGACCCTCAAAATCAAGACATTTATAAAACAGAAATACTACCCAATGGAACGTGGTCTAAACCAGAAAAGTTAGGCGCAAATATAAACACCCCAGGAAGAGAAGAGTCAGTACAAATTCACCCCGACGGGCAAACCCTTTATTTCTCGTCTAACGGACACACAGGAATGGGAGGTCAAGACCTATTTATGAGCAGAAAAGATGCAACAGGACGTTGGGGTAAAGCTATCAATTTAGGCTATCCTATCAACACCCATAAAAACGAAAACAGTTTACTGGTATCCTCCAAAGGAACTGTGGCTTTATTTTCATCAAACAGAGAAGGAGGTTTTGGCGACATGGATTTATATTCGTTTAATCTACCCAAACAGTTTCAACCCATTCAAACAACCTTTATAAAAGGATTGGTTTACGATGAAGAAACAAAAAAATCACTCGCCGCCAAATTTCAACTTATCGATTTAAAAACAGGAAAAATATTTAAAGCAGCTATTGCTAATTCTGGTTCAGGAGATTTTATCGTAGCCATGCCTAAAAACAAAGAATTTGCATTAATAGCAGAACATGATGGCTATTTCTTCTATTCAAAAAATTATTCAATAGACAAATTGACCAAAAATGAAAAAGGTTTCCTGCTTAATGTACCCATGAAACCAATTAAATCTGGAGAAACTTTTGTGCTTGAAAATATATTTTTCGATGTCAATAAATTTGATTTAAAACCAGCATCGATAACAGAGCTTAATAAATTAAAGAAAATTTTAGAAGAAAATCCTTCAATGAAAATTGAATTAGGAGGACATACCGACAGCGATGGAAATGATGTAAACAATCAAATTTTATCAGAAAACAGAGCCAAAGCTGTTGTAGATTGGCTGGTAAAAAAAGGCATTAACAAAACTAGACTAACCTATAAAGGTTATGGAGAAACAGTACCTTTGGTAGAAAATAACTCACCAGAAAACAAAGCTAAAAATAGAAGAACAGAAGTTAAAATTAAATAGATATGTTTACAAATGATTAGCTTTTCGTAATATAAAAATGAATATGCATAATATTTTTCGTATTTTTACAGCAGTAAATAAATGAATATATTTTGGCTTCAATTTTATTAAACGGTGTTTTATTTGGTGTTCTATTAAGTTTTTTAATAGGTCCTGTCTTTTTTGTACTGCTTGAAACCAGTATAAAAAAAGGAATAAAAGAAGCTTTATTTATTGATTTAGGAGTTTTATTAAGCGATGTACTTTATTTGATAGCCGCTTACTTCTTTGCTCAAAAAATACTAGAAAGTTTAAACGAAAACAGCTATATAAAATATATAGCAGCTGCTGTTTTTATTTTTATGGGCATACTATCTATTCTAAAAAAACAAGCTCCTCAAACCATCAAAAAAGTAAACATCGACACGTTGGAAACTCCAGCTGAAATGGATAAAATTATTTTTCAAAAAAAGACTTATTTAACTTCGGTCTTAAAAGGAATCGGTCTTAACGCTATCAACCCTGGAGTTTTAGTTTATTGGATTGCAGCTTGCACAACCGCCACAGAGGAGCTTCATATTCCAAAAGACCTTCTCATATTTTACTTTATAGCTACGCTAGGAACAATGTTTGGAATCGATATTTTAAAAATATATTACGCTAGCAAATTAAAAAACAAACTAACTCCAAAAGCTCTTAACAACATAGGTATTGGAGTCGGATTTATTCTAATTACCTTTGGAATTATTATAGCATTTAAAGATATTTCTTAATCAATTTTACAGACTAAAAAAAAACCTAATGGGTAAATTAATTATAGTTCCAACGCCTGTTGGAAATTTAGAAGACATTACATTGAGAGCTATTAATGTGCTCAAAAACTGTGATTTAATTCTAGCCGAAGACACTCGTACATCAGGAAAACTATTGAAACATTTAGAAATCGATACACCAAAACGCTCTTATCATTTACACAACGAACACAAAATTGTGGAGCAGTTGGTAAATGAATTGTCGCACACCGATTTAACCTTTGCATTAGTAAGCGATGCTGGTACGCCTGCAATTTCTGACCCTGGTTTTCTATTGGTAAGAGCTTGTATTGAAAACGAAATAGAAGTTGAGACTTTACCCGGAGCTACAGCCTTTGTACCCGCCCTTGTCAACTCTGGATTGCCTTGTGATAGATTTGTATTCGAAGGTTTTTTACCACATAAAAAAGGACGAAAAAAGCGCATTGAAGCCCTCGCAGAAGAAACTAAAACTATGATTTTTTATGAATCTCCTTATCGAGTTGTAAAAGCTTTGAAAGAGTTTGCTGCTATTTTTGGAGAAGAACGAAAATGTTCTGTTTCTAGAGAAATAACAAAACTTTACGAAGAAACAATCAGAGGAACGCTTACGGAAGTACGCATACACTTTGAAAAAAAAGCTCCTAAAGGAGAATTTGTAATTATAGTAGAAGGAAAGTAATTATTCTATTTATTTTAAAACTATGAAACTAGATATATTGGCATTTGGAGCCCATCCAGACGACGTTGAATTAGCAGCTTCAGGAACATTATTGAGACACATTCAATTGGGCAAAAAAGTAGGTATAATTGATTTAACCCTTGGAGAACTCGGAACTAGAGGTTCTGCTTCTACAAGAATGAGGGAGGCACACAATTCAGCAAAAATTTTAAAATTAGAAATAAGAGAAAACTTACAATTATCGGATGGTTTTTTTGAAATAACGGAAGAAAACCTTCTCAAAGTTATTCATCAAATAAGAAAATATCAACCCGAAATAGTATTATGCAATGCCACATCTGACCGTCACCCCGATCATGGAAGAGGAGGTGACTTAGTTTCTAGAGCTTGTTTTTTAGCAGGATTGATAAAAGTAGGAACTCAAAAAAATAACGGTGAATTACAAAAACCTTGGCGACCCAATGTTGTATATCGTTACGTACAAGACAATTGGATTACCCCCGATTTTGTAGTCGATATTTCTGATTTTTACGATACAAAAATGCAAGCTATATTAGCTTATAAAACTCAATTTTTTAACGCTGAAGAAGAAGGCATTGAAACCCCGATTTCTTCCCCCGATTTTTTAGAATACATAAAGGGAAGAGCTTCTAACTTTGGAAGGATAATAAAAGTGAAATATGGCGAAGGTTTTACAGTTGAAAGAGGTATTGGAGTCGATAATTTATTTCAGTTAAAATAACAAAATGAACTATTTCTTAATCCTTATATCCGCTATCTTCTTATCCTCATGCCAACTAAAAGAAGACAGAAGGTCGGAGCAAGAAAAAACAGTTTTCAGGTACAATGAATCGGCGGGAATTACAACCCTAGACCCTGCTTACGTAAGACGATTGAAGATTTTTTAGCAATAGAACAACTCTATAACGGCTTAGTAACACTTGACGATAGTTCAAAAATAATTCCTGCTATTGCCAAAAGT
>CAMZKF010000129.1 GCA_947311095.1 uncultured Flavobacteriales bacterium | reverse complement strand
AGCAAGTTTTTGCAGGCGAAGCAACTCGATTGGCTTATATGACCGAAGAAGCTAAAGAGGGACGCAATGCCTTTTTAGAAAAACGTAAACCAGACTTTGGAAAAGACAATTGGATTCCTTAAATTGAAATTGGAATCAAAATAAAAACAAAAAAGTCAACTTATTCAAGTTGGCTTTTTTGTTTTTAAAGCGGGAAAATTATTTCGTAGTAAGCTCCTTTTTTACCATTTATAATTCTTATTTCTCCATTTATTTGATCAACCAAAGAGTCTATAAGTTCAACACCTAAAGAACTATTAGGGTTTTCTAAAGTAAAGCCTTCAGGAAAACCAATGCCATTGTCTCCGATATAAAGAACGGCAGTCTCTTTACTTTTTTTATAAAATTGACAGGTAATTTCAAAATCGTATTGCTGAGAAGTATATCCGTGTTTAAAAGAATTGGTAATACATTCGTTTATAATTAAACTAATAGGGATAATAGTATCTAAGTTTAAACGTTTAATTTCTATAGTTATATTTCTTCGAGTAGCAATAGAAGAAAAAGACGAAATTAAATTTGAAGTTAGTTCATCGATGTAAATAGGTAAATCTATTTCGCTAAAATTACTACTTTTGTAAAGGCGTTCGTGTACTAAAGCCATGGCTGCAATTCTCTGCTCACATTCAGTAAAATGTTCTACTGTTTTTTTATCGTCTATTGTCGATGCTTGTAACCTTAATAAACTAATAATTATCTGTAAATTGTTTTTTACTCGATGATGAATTTCTTTTATTAACGTTTCTTTTTCAGCCTTACTAATCGTGGTCTGTTTTAAATTTTCAGCTAGTTTTTTATTTTCAAACAATGTTTTTAAAATGATAACAATTGAAGCAATGAGTAAAAGGATAAATAAGGATAAAATAATATTCAAGTTTTTAATTTTCTTGTTTGCTGAAGCTAAAAAGGTATTGCTATTTTTGACTTTATTAATTTCTTTTTTTTGTTGATTAAAATTATATTCAGCTTCTAATTCTTTTATTCTAGTAATGTTTTTTTTATGGGTTACTTTTTCATGAAACTCAATGTATTTCTTGTAATTTAATAAAGCTAATTTGTCTTCATGTTGTTTTTCATAAACGGTACCCAACATGTGGTAAAAGTCTCTAATGTCTATATTAGATTTAATTTTTTTAGAGAGTAAAAGCCCTTCATTTATATAGAATAGAGCACTGTCATTGTTGTGTAATTCTAGCTGGAAATCAGCGAGGTTATAAATGCTTTCCAATATCGCATTTGTATCTTTTAGCTTTTTTCTTAACCTATAAGCTTCTTTGAAATTAGAATAAGACTTGTTTAATTTATTCTTGTAATAAGAAACAATAGCAATGTTGTTGTAGCTATTAGCTAGTTTTGAAGTGTTTTTATGTTTTAAATGATAAGTTAAGTTTTTCTGATAATAAAAAGATGCAGAGTCTAAATTTTCTTTAGCAAGAAAATAATTACCCTTTAGATTATTTAAGTCTATAAGAGCTATTGTGTCATTCGTTACATCAATAAAATTGTATGTTTTTGTAAGTTCTTCTTTAGCTTTTTCTAAATCTCCTAAATCTAAATAAAGTTTACAAATGTTTATTCTGGGAGAGTTCTGGTATTCACAAATACTATCATTTAAGATAGAAATTGCTTTGAAATAATAATTTAATGCTTCGTCAACATCTCCATTCATGTGGTGGGTATAGCCGATGGAATTTAATGTGTTTGAGATAGATTCTTTAGAGGCATATTTTTGCTTTAATTCAAGTGATTTTTGATGATATTCTAAAGCTTTATAGTTTTGGTGTTTAAGTCTAAAAATGGAAGCGTAGTAGTTGTAAGCTTCTAACAAATCAGAGGAGTCACCTCTTTGTAATGCCGAAATCTCTAGTTTTTTGGTTAATATATTAGCTTTTTCAATGTCGGTTTCCAAAAGAGATTCGATGTCAGCTTTACAAGTTTCAAAAGTACAAGGCTTTTGTCCGTATAAAAAAGAAAAGTTAACTAATAAAGTAAGAAAAAGATAGTGTTTTAAAAAAAAGGACATGAATAAAAAGAAATAGCTAGTTTAGTTTGAAGTCAAAAATACACATTTCATTTTAATTTATAACTGATGTAAGTCTTTAATCCCAGTTTGATATTGAAATGCGTCTAATAAATAGTTTGTTCTCTAACTTCTGTTCTTTAAAAAATAGAGGTGTAACTATGGCTATTAATGAATTTTTATGCATTAATAACTAAAAGAATAAATTACTGAAATTTTTATATTTTAATGAGTTCGCGAGTGCTACTCAGTTCTATTTCTTTCAGTACATTTCAAAATTAAATTAGTATAAGTTTTGATTCCGTTGGACTATTACTGTTGGGTTAATATTATTAAGTATATTTGCTTTTTTAATCAAATAAGAAATCATGGCAGAAAAAAAATTATATTTACTCGATGCATTTGCACTTATATATAGAGCTCATTTTGCATTTGCACGTAATCCTAGAATCAATTCTAAAGGATTGAATACGTCTGCTATTCTTGGTTTTATGAATGCAATGCTCGATATAGTTAACAATCAAAAGCCGACTCATATAGCTGTTGTTTTTGATTCCCCAGGAGGATCAATAAGAAATGATTATTTTCCCGAATATAAAGCACATAGAGAAGAAATGCCAGAAGATATTCGGAAGGCAATTCCTTATATTTTAGAGCTAATAGAAGGTTTTAATATTCCAATAATAAAAAAAGAAGGATTTGAAGCAGATGATATTATCGGAACATTAGCAAAGAAAGCAGAAAAAGCAGGTTTTATAACTTATATGATGACTCCTGATAAAGATTTT
>CAMZKF010000128.1 GCA_947311095.1 uncultured Flavobacteriales bacterium | reverse complement strand
ATTTAAAGGCCATTTAAATTTCGTTCAAATTTTAAACTTATCTTTCTTTGGGGAAAGAGGCGGATAAGCATAATTGGTTTTTAATTAATAATAGCTACGTTGTTTTTCTCAACCAAGACAACCTTATATTCTAATTGAATCAATCTAAGTTTATTTTTACGTAATATTATGACATTCTATTTTATAAAAAAGAAAATCTCATAGCAAAAATACTATAAGATTTTATCTCTACAATGTAATGTAGGTTTAATTATTACTTTTATTAAAAAAAAAAATCACCCTCCAATGGCTCTTTTTAATTTTGTTACGTTATTTTCCCATAATAATTTTGCTTCATCTATTTCATCTTCTTCGGCAAAATCAGTTATCATAATAGCTATATCTTTCGTCAAATCGTCTATTTGTATTGCCATTTCAAAGAAATAAGAAGTTCCTTCATCTTCTTCCCATTGAAAACGAACTTCATTTCCTACTTTAGATTTAAGTAATCTTGCTTCGTCTTCATCTCCGTCCCAGAAAAAAGTATAAGTATCTCCTTTTATATTGACATCATCAGCAAACCATTTAGATAATCCACTTGGACTAATCAAACAATCAAATAAAACTTTTGGAGATGAACTTACAGGTATTTCTAATTCAAATTTAATTTTTTCCATTTTTTTCTTTTTATCTTTATCAAAGTATAAAAGCTATTTTCTTTAAAATAAATACTTTATTAAATCAATTGATAAGAAAGCTACCTTTTACACCGACAATATAATAAAAAAATTAACAATTTTTATTTTTTCCTTTACTTAATAATAAAATTTTACATTTTTTTAACAATAGTATTAAAAAAAAGAAATAAACAAGCTTTAAATTTTACTTTTTTTTCTTTTAATCATTATAACATTCCTTCATCTGCAAAGCTATAATATCCACTATCTGTTACAATTAAATGGTCGAGAAGCGGAATGTCCATAATTTTTCCTGTTTCTGTAATTTTACGAGTTAATTGAATGTCACTCTGACTAGGTTTTAATTGCCCCGATGGATGGTTATGCACTACAATAATTGCTGACGATAATTGTTCTATGGCGTTTTTAAAGATGATTTTTATGTCGGCTATTGTACCGCTTACACCTCCTTTGCTTATTTGTTTTTTAAACAATACTTTATTTGCTCTTGAAAGGCATAAAACCCAAAATTCTTCATGTGGCAATCCTTCAAATACATTTAAAATTTGCAGGTAAGCATCTCTGCTTGATTTTATAGGTTTTAGCACTGGAACTAACTCTTCTTTTCTTCGTCTCCCTAATTCTAATGCTGCTATTATACTTACAGCTTTGGCTTCTCCTACTCCATTGAACTTAGTCAAATCTGCTACCGACATCTTGCCTAACTCGTTTAAATTATTGTCTTTGCTTTGCAATATTCTTTTAGCCAATTCAACTGCCGTTTCCTTCCTATTTCCAGAACTGATTAAAATTGCAATTAATTCTGAATTTGATAAATTTAATCTTCCTTTGCTAATTAGTTTTTCTCTTGGTCTATCTTCAATATCCCAATCTGTTATTGAAATTTTATTTGGGGTAGTCATTTTTATTACATTTGTTGTGGTGCTTTTATTCCTAATAAAGAGAGTGCATTTTTAATTACATTTCCAACTTGATAAGATAATGCAATTCTAAATGTTTTTTTGGCTTTATCTTCTTCTTTAAAAATTGACACCGATTGATAAAATGAGTTATAACTTTTGGCTAATTCGTAAACAAAATTAGCGATTAATGCTGGACTGTAATTTTCTCCTGCTTCTTTAATTGCCGAGGGAAATTCTGCTATAATTTTCAAAACTTCTTTTTCTATCGGCTCTAAAATAATGGTTTCATTTATTGTTTTAGAAAAATTAGGTTCAGTATTAATTATTGATTGGGTTCGAGCATAGGTATATTGAACAAATGGACCTGTATTTCCATTTAATTCAATAGACTCTTGGGGATTAAACATCATTTTCTTTTTGGGATCTACTTTTAATAAAAAATATTTTAATCCTCCCATTCCTATTGTCCTAAACAATTCTTCTTTTTCTTGCGTTGACATTTCTTCTATACGACCTCTTTCTGTGGCTGCATTTTTAGCGTCATTAGTCAAGCTTTCCATCAAATCATCGGCATCTACAACTGTTCCTTCTCTCGATTTCATTTTACCTTCTGGTAATTCTACCATACCATAAGAAAGGTGATAACATCCTGAAGCCCAATCGTACCCTAGTTTTTTTAAGATGGCAAATAAGACTTTGAAATGATGGTTTTGTTCGTTACCTACGGTATAAATAAGCCCCGATAAATTAGGATAATCTTTATACCTCAACAAAGCTGTTCCTATATCTTGCGTCATATATACCGACGTTCCATCTCCTCTTAGTAGTAATTTATCATCAAATTTTTCGTGACTTAAATCGCACCAAACTGAATTGTCTTCTTTTTTATAAAAAACACCTTTTTCTAATCCTTCTTCTACTACCTTTTTTCCAACTAAATATGTTTCTGACTCATAATACAAAGCATCAAAATCGACCCCCATATTTTTATAGGTTGTTTCAAATCCTTCATACACCCAACCATTCATGGTTTTCCACAAAGCTCTTACTTCTTCATCTTCTGCCTCCCATTTTTGTAACATTTCTTGAGCTTGAGCTAGAATTTTTGTTGATTTTTCGGCTTCTTTAGCTTCCATTCCATTCGCAATTAAGTTTGCGACTTCTTTTTTGAATGCTTTGTCGAATGCTACATAATATTTACCAATCAAATGATCTCCTTTTAACCCTGACGATTGAGGTGTCTCTCCGTTTCCAAACATTTTCCAAGCTAGCATACTTTTACAAATGTGAATTCCTCTATCGTTTACAATTTGAGTTTTAATTACATTATGTCCATTTGCTTTTAAAATTTCGGCAACTGAATAGCCTAAGAAATTATTTCTTAAATGACCTAAATGGAGTGGTTTATTCGTATTAGGCGAAGAATATTCGACCATTAATGTTTTATCTGTATCATTTTTAGCATAGCCAAATTTAGAAGTATTCAACCACTTATTAAATTGAGATAACCATACAGAGGTCTTAATTGAAAAGTTTAAAAAACCTTTTACTACATTAAAATTCTCAAAGATACTAGTGTCTTCAAGCATTTTAGCTCCTATTTCCTCTGCTGTTTGTTCTGCTCCTTTTTTTGAAATTCTCAGCAAAGGAAATACAACTAGCGTTAAATCGCCTTCAAAATCTTTTTTTGTTTTTCCAATTTGTATTTGAGAATCTAATATTTCTACACTATATAATTTTTCAATTGCTTGTTTAGCACTGTCAAATACTTTTTTTTCTACACTCATTCTATCTTTAAATAAAAAAGACACATTTTCTATAACAAAAATGTGCCTTATTAGTAATTCTCAATTTTATTATCCTCTTTTTTCTATAATTGCTGATGCGCTTTCCATTATTCTAAAAGCTGTTTCTGCCATTTTATTTTGTTTATTGTCTAAGCATGGATTTATTTCAACAACTTCAAAACATTTTACTCTTTTATCGATTAGAAAATGATTTATTAATCCTCCAGCCTCTTTATCTGTTAAGCCATTTTGAACTGGAGTTCCTGTTCCGTAAGAAATTAAATCACAATCCATACTATCTACATCAAAAGAAACATAAATAATTTCACATTCTTTTAAATAAGTCAAAACTTGTTCTGTTACTTCTCTTGCTCCAGTTGTTCTAACTTGTTTTACACTTATTGTTTTAATTTTATTATTTGTAATGTAATAATCTTCGGGATCTTCGGTATCTCTAACTCCTATAAAAACTAAATCTTCAGCTAAAATTTTAGGTTCTATTCCTCCTATATTTTTTAATTTATCCCAATCTGCTTTTACCTCTTCAGATATTTCTTTTACAGCGTAATTTAAGTTGTCTTCTCCCAAAGCTGTTGCTAATGGCATTCCATGTATATTTCCTGTTGGAGAAGTATATGGAGAATGTAAATCGGCATGGGCGTCAATCCAAATGACACCTAGTTTTTTATCGGGATATGCTTTTTTTATACCTGCTATTGTTCCTCCTGCATTTGAATGATCTCCAGAGAGTAATAATGGGAATTTCTTTTTTTCTAACAGTTCTTTTACTGTATCGCTATTTCTTTCGTAAACTTGTACGACTCCTTTTATTCTTTTAGCTGACTCAAAATTAATATCTTCCCAAAGTCTATCGTTTTCATTTTCAATCTTAACAATTTTAGCTTCTTTAAAATAGGTACTATTGGCATTTAATGCTGCAATCTTAACGGCATCAATCCCTAAACTAGAACCTCTTGTTCCTGCTCCTATTTCTGATTTATTTTCTACTAATACTACTTTTTTCATTCGTTGTAAATATTGAATTTTTAACTCAAAGAATTGTCCTCTAATATTAAGACTCAAACCTATACCCTGTTTTTATACTTTAACTTTGTTAGAAAAAATGTGTAGTAACCCGTTACTATTTATTTTTCTGCCTTATTATCAATAAAATTAACTTCGTCTAAAAACCCAAAAGTTAATCGGTTCGAGTATATGTTGCGAATTTACCAAAAAAAAAGGAATACCGCAAAAAAAACGTTTGATTCCTCGTTATACCTTCCATTCATAATTAGAAATAATAACACAAAAAAAGCCCTTAGTAAAACTAAGGGCTTTTCAAACAAATTGTATTGCTACAAAATTAGTTTACTTTCGAGCTTAAATCACTACCAGCTTTAAATTTAATAACATTTTTAGCTTTGATAGTAATTGCTTTTCCAGTTTGAGGATTACGTCCTTGTCTCTCAGCTCTTTTAGATATAGAGAAAGATCCAAATCCGATTAATGCAACACGGTCTTCAGCTTTTAAAGCGTCACCTACTACTGTTACAAAACTGTTTACTGCTCTTTGAGCATCTGCTTTTGTTAATCCTGAATCTGAAGCTATTGCATCTACTAATTCTGACTTGTTCATAATTTAATTTTTTTTTATGATTAATAATTAATTCGTTGTTCAAATATATATGTAATCCCCTTGTTATACAAGAGATAAGGAAAAAAAAACGCTAATTTTGTTAATAAATACGGTTTTTTGTTAATAATACTAACTAAAACCTTCTTTTTTCGAATATTAAAGAGCTAAAAGCCTCGAAACTCAACGTTACTTGAGGTTTTGTCGCTAACTTTAAATTATAAAAAAATAACTTTAATCTTTTATACTTTTTAATATTCAATATCTAGCCCTAATTTTTCTCTAAGATCGTGCAATGAATTGTTTTTTTCTGCCATTTGTAAAAACCTATCTTTTCCTGATAAATATTTCATAGAAGAATCGTCATTTTCTGTTAAAACAACATTTAAAGCTATTCCAAAATTATTTAATTCATTTCTTAAGTAAGCAAGTAAGGCTGGTCTTTCATTGTCTAAGTCTGTTTCTTGTGCAGAACTATCAATTGTAAATTCAATTTCAAAATTTGATTTGAGAACCGGCTCTCTTTTTGACAATGCGGCGTAAACTCTTATTCTCTTTTCTTTTTGAACTCGATAAGCATAAGATTTCCACTTAGCGACCAATTCTTCAGCAGTAAAAGGTGTTCTTGGTTTATTTGAATAATCTTCTTTTGCGTCTGTTTTCTCATCAACTTTTCTATCTTGTTTCATAGCTCCTCCTATGGAAAAACTCGACTTTCTTTTATACTGTTGAAAAGTTGCTACTTTTTTAGGTTTAGCTTTTTCTTTCAAATTTACAGCATCTACCTTGTCTTTTGTTATAGGCTGACCTGTTTCTGTAACTTTTATAGATTGAGGATTGGGAGCTTTGGGTGTTTTAGCTCCAAAAAAATCGGGAGCTATAATAAAGTCTAGTTCGCTACTTTTTTTTTTGACCCTCTATGGCAGTTAGAGAGCTTAATTTCATAAGGGCTAATTCGACGTGTAGCCTTTTGTTTTTGGCGGCTTTGAAATGTACATCGGTATCTCCTGTAATTTTAAGGCTATCGACTAAGAAATGAGCCGATGCGTTTGCCGACTGTTCTTTATACTTTAACTTTATATTGTCTCCTACTTCTAATAGTCTTAATGTTATGGCATCTTTACAAACTAACAAATTTCTAAAGTGCCCTCCAAGACCGACTATAAAATTATGGCCATCAAAACCATTGTCTAAAATCTCGTCATAAATCAATAATGCCTCGTGAATTTTATTGGTCAATAATGCTTCTGTTATTTTAAAAAAGTATTCATAATCTAGAATGTTTAAATTTTTAATTACGGCATCATAGGTTATTTTATCGTCACAATAACTTACTATTTGGTCAAAAATTGAAAGTGCATCTCTTAACGCTCCATCAGCTTTTTCGGCTATTACATGTAAAGCATCGTTTTCTGCGCTTATACCTTCCTGTTCTGCTATCCAACTCAAATGTTTGGTTATGTCTTTTATTGTAATACGATTAAAATCATAAACTTGACAACGAGATAAAATAGTTGGTATAATTTTATGTTTTTCTGTTGTTGCCAATATAAAAATAGCGTGAGGAGGCGGTTCTTCTAATGTCTTTAAAAAAGCATTAAAAGCAGCTTGTGAGAGCATGTGCACCTCATCTATAATATAGACTTTATATTTTCCTACTTGAGGTGGGATTCTTACTTGGTCGGTAATGGAACGAATGTCGTCCACCGAATTGTTAGAGGCGGCATCTAATTCAAATACATTAAAAGAGAAATCAGCATCTATGTCTGTTCCGTCTTGTGTGTTAATTGTTTTTGCAAAAATACGAGCACAAGTTGTTTTCCCTACCCCTCTAGGACCACAAAACAAATAAGCTGATGCTAAATGACCGGTATCTATGGCGTGTTGAAGTGTTTCTGTAATATTAGACTGCCCTACTACACTTTCCCAAGAGGAAGGTCTATATTTTCTTGCTGATACTATGAATTGTTCTTCTGCCATTGAATGCAAATATAAAAATCCTTTTATAAAAGAATAAGATTTATTTATACTATTTTATTAACAATTACTAAAAGTTCTTCTCTCTTTGTAAACATTTAAGCCTCTCTAATTGATAATTCAAACAATTAAAAGTATTTTTGTCCCTTGATTAATATTATATAATTCTATGAAAATCTATTTTATATTGATGGCTCTATTGCTGTCTAACGCTCTATCTTTTTACGCTCAAAATTCTTTATTAGAAAGGATTCCTACTCACGAATTTGCTGTTGTTAGCTTCGATGGAAAAAGCATTAATGAAAAAAGTAAAAATGTTTATAATCTACCGATGTTCGATAGCATCAACAATCAATTCAATACTTTATTGATTGAATATTCTCAATATTTGAAAGATGAAAACACTGTTTTAACAACAGAAGAAGTTGAAGAGCAAATTCAAGAGTTAGATGCAGAATCTAATAGTGCTAGTGAATATGAGAACCAATATTACAGTGATGATTATTATGCTAATACACCAAGTATTTCTCTAGCTTCTCTTTATCCTTACTTAACTAGTAATGGGTTTAATTATGGGATTAACAATACAGCCAACTATTATTACTTGGTAGGAGTAAGTGACACCATTAATCATTACGCTTTGTTATTCAATAAAAATGATGAAACAAAATTCCAATCATTGATTCATAAATTAGTTCCCGATGATTTGACTTCAAAATATATTCATTTAGCAAATGGGTATCAATATTTTTTGAACGATGATGATAAAATGATAATCGCATGGAACAATACAACTGTTGCTTTTATAGAGTATTCAATTCCATACAATTATTACGACATCTATAGCATAGAAGAAGAACCTGCTCACGACGATGATTATTACGAATCGTATGAAGATAGGTTAAAAGCTGAAGCTGAGGCTAAAGAAGCAAAAAAAAGAGCTAAAGTTGAAGCTTTAATTAATCAGTTTTTTATTGCTAAGCCAGAATTATCATTAAAATTTAATACAGAATACCAAACAACGCTATTGAAAAAAGCTGATGTTTCATATTTTATGAGTAATTCTGGACAACAGAATGGGTCTTTTTCTAAAATATTTAAAGATTCTTATCAAAACTCAAGTCAACTATTAAATCTATTTAAAGATAATTATTCTTATGGATATTTAGATTTTAATCCATCGTCGATAGACTTAAACTTAATTCAACATGTAGGTAATTACTATTTGAAAGAAGCTAAAGAAATGAATAAAATAAAGTTCAATAAAGCAATGTACAAATACATAGACGGAGAAAATCTACAAGCTATTGTTGGTTTTGCTGCAAATCCAGAACCTGTATATAATATGACTAAAGATATTTATATAGATGTACTTTCTAATATGAAATTTGGAAGAGATTGGTATGGAACTCTAGCCGATATTGCTTATACTTTTTTTGATGAAAAAGAATTATTTGACTTAATAAAAGGAGATTTTGTTTTTGCGATTACAGATATAAAAGAATTTGAAACGGAATATACTGCTTATGATTATGACGAAGATTACAATAGAATAGAAGTTCAAAAAACAAAGAAAGAAACCTTACCAGAGTTTGTCAGTATGGCTACAATAGGAAATGAAAGTCTTAGAAATAAGATTATTAAATTTATGCAACAAACCGATGTTATCGTAAAAAAAGGACATTATTATGAACTACAAGAACCAGCATCTAAATGGGACGAAAATAGTAAAGCTAAACCTTTAAGTGTGTTTTATATGCTAAAAGATGATTTGTTGGTCGTAACAAAAGACGAAGCTCTTTTAGTCGAAAACAATGGAAATGGACTAGCTAAAGCTAAACGAATGGGTAAAAAACCAACAAAATTGATGAAAAAGAACAATATGTTTGCTTATTGGCTTCCTAAAAAACCTGTTGAAAAAATTCCAAATGAATTTTTAGATTTTAATGAAATGTTTACTCAAAATGCTAACTCATTTGAAGCATTTGAAATACAAGGAGTGAAAAACAAGAAAAATTTATTTACCTCGTCAGCGAAAATTATACTAAACGTTGATAAACAAGAATCGTTACAGTTCTCCTTAAAGTTAATAAACGACATTCTAAAAGCCAGTTGGAGATAACACGCTAATTCTTTTCATATTATCACATTATTAAAGTACAACCATGAATAAGCCAAAAACAAAAAGCACCCTACCTAAGAAGCCTCAAAATATAATGAAAAAAATTACCAAACGACTTCGTACAGATGTTTGGCGAGCTCATGAAGCTTATCAGCTTTTTGAAGATGGAGACAAAATTATGGTTTGCATGTCGGGAGGAAAAGACAGTTACACAATGCTTGATATACTAATCCATTTTCAAAAATATTCAGATGTCAATTTCGATATAGTAGCCGTAAACTTAGACCAAAAACAGCCTAATTTTCCCGAGCATATTCTACCCGAATACCTTTCGAAATTAGGTGTTGAATACTTAATAGTAGAGCAAGACACTTACAGTGTAGTACTTGATGTTTTGAAAGAAGGAAAAACAACTTGCAGTCTTTGTTCTCGTTTGAGAAGAGGAGCTTTATACCAAACAGCAAAGGAATTGGGGTGTAACAAAATAGCATTGGGACATCATAGAGAAGATATTTTAGAAACCTTTTTCTTGAATCTATTTTTTGCTGGTAAATTAGAAGCTATGCCTCCAAAATTTATTACCAATGACAATGAATTACAAGTAATAAGACCCCTTGCTTTTTGTAAAGAAGAAGAAATAATTGTTTACGCCAAAGAAAAAGATTTTCCTATTATACCTTGTGACCTTTGTGGGAGTCAACCTAATATGCAAAGACAATTGACCAAACAATTATTGAACAATTGGGAAACAAAATTCCCTAATCGAAAAGCTGTTATGTTCAACGCCTTAAAAAATATTTCACCTACTCACCTACTCGATACCGATATGTATAATTTTAAAGACTTAGAATCTTTAATTATGAATGGTAAAGAAATAGAAGGAGAAGACATCGAAAAGTTTATTTAAAATTTAACACTTTATACTTCCTCTATTTTTTGGACTAAATTTTGCGTTTAGCTCAACTAACTATAATCAAATATTATGAAATACATTCAATTATTTACCCTCAGCCTATTCATTAGTTTAAACATTGCCTTGGCGCAAGAGAAAAAAATTACTAACGAAGACATTTGGGCTAGTAGAACATTTAGTGCTGAAAATGTTTATGGAGTAGAATCGATGAACGACGGCATTCATTTTACAACCTTAGATTACACAAAAACAGGCGAAGCTTTAATTCAAAAAGCAGCTTACAATTCGCCTAAAAAGAAAACGACAATTGTAAGTTCTTCCATTTTTAAAAATGAATTAAAAGGGCTTAGTATAGAAGATTATCAATTCAATCCAACGGAAACAAAAATACTGATAGCCACTGACCAACAATCTATTTATAGACACTCTAGTAAATCTAACTATTACATTTACGATATAGCGAGTAAAAAGCTTATAGCATTGACCGAATTTTCGAAAGGAAAACAACGTTTAGCCGAATTTTCACCCACCGAAGACAAAGTCGCATTTGTAAGAGCTAATAACCTATTTGTAAAAGACTTTACAACCAATAAGGAAACGCAAATTACTTTTGACGGAGAAAAAAACACTATCATAAATGGAGGAACAGACTGGGTTTACGAAGAAGAGTTTGGATTTGATAAAGGATTTCAATGGTCTAAAGATGGAAGTAAAATAGCTTATTACAAATTTGACGAAAGTGCTGTTAGAGAATATCAAATGGAAATTTATGGAACTTTGTATCCTACCCAAGAAAAATTCAAATATCCAAAAGCAGGAGAAGACAACTCTATTGTCTCTATTCACATATACGAACTTAACCAAAATAGAACTTCGCCTTTTTATGTTGGTTCAGAAACAGACATCTACATACCTCGAATAAAATGGGTTGATGCCAATACATTAAGTGTACAAAAAATGAATCGCTTACAAAATAGATTAGAACTATGGCTGGGAACTTTCTCTCCAGACAGACCAAACAACCAAAGTGTACAAACTAAAGTCGCTTATACCGAAACATCTAAAACATACATTGATATTCACGACAATACAAAGTTTTTGAAAGACGGAGAATCGTTCTTATGGACAAGTGAAAAAAATGGATTCAATCACATTTATAAAATAAATTATAAGACCAATAAAGAAGAACAAATTGCAAAAGGAAATTGGGAAGTAACTTCGGTTTATGGAATCGATGAAAAAACAAATAAAATTTACTTTCAAGCAGCTCATAAATCCCCTACTCAAAGAGAAATTTATAGCATAAACACGCTAACCAAAAAAGAAGAAATACTCTCTCCTCTCTCTGGAACTAATACCGCTGAATTTAGTAATACTTACGAATATTTTATACTCCATCATTCCAACGCAAACACCCCTTTTACCGTTACCGTAAATCATAACAACAATAAAAAAAGTACTCCAATAACATTGGTAAATAACAAAGCTCTAAAAGAAAACTTAAAAACATTTGATTTAACAAAGAAAACATTCTTTACCATAAAAAATAACGAAGGAACAGATTTAAACGCATGGATGATAAAACCTAGTAACTTTGACGAGAGCAAACAATACCCTTTACTTATGTTTGTTTACGGAGGACCAGGAATCAACACCGTTAATGACGCTTGGAGCTATGGAAACTATTTTTGGTTTCAATCCTTAGCTCAAAAAGGATACATTGTCGTTTCAGTAGATGCTAGAGGAACAGGTTACAGAGGAAAAGACTTCAAACATACAACCTACTTACAATTGGGAAAATACGAAACAGAAGACCAAATAGCAGCTGCAAAAAAACTGGGAGCAATGCCTTATATAGACAAAACTAGAATCGGTATTTTTGGATGGAGCTACGGAGGTTATATGTCTTCACTTTGCATTACCAAAGGAGCCGACGTTTTTAAATCGGCAATAGCCGTTGCTCCTGTTACCAACTGGAGGTATTACGACAACATTTACACCGAACGCTTTATGAGAACACCACAAGAAAATGGTGAAAACTACGATGTAAATTCCCCTATAAATCACGTCGAAAAACTAAAAGGAAACTACCTTCTTATACATGGATCAGCCGATGATAATGTCCACTTACAAAACTCGATGGAGATGAATAGCGCTTTGGTAAACAAAAACATTCCTTTCGATTTTATGATTTACACCAACAAAAACCATAGCATTTATGGAGGATACACACGCTTACATTTATACAATAAAATGACAAAATTTATTTTAGAAAAACTATAATTAGGGTGTGCCCTTTTTGAAAAAAAAAAGGTCGGGCTATACGCACTCGCTTTTTTATGCTTTTTTATGTAAAAAAAGCATAAAAAGAGCTCAAACAAAGCTACTATCCCTCACACAAAAAAAATAGGATTTACAAGTGGCGAAATCTTAAAAATAAAACAATCTTATTATTTTTACAAATGAATAAAACAATAGCATTCATAACAATTCTTGCACTACTAACTGCTTGTCATAGCAAAAAAAACGCAGTAGTTATTGCAGAAGAAAAACCTGTTGTCGAAAAATATAAATTTGAAAACATAACCCCCTCCGACTCTCTATTTACCTCTATATCAAAACAAGCTTGTTTTGGACAATGTCCCATCTATACCATCGATATTTATAATAATGGAACGGTAATACTAAACGGTAAAAACTTTTTAGATAAAATAGGCCTATATAAAAAACAAATAACCTACCCCGAAATGCTTTTGTTTGCAACAACCGCCAAGTCCATAAATTACATGCAACTAGACGACAGCTACGACAACAAATTAGTCTCCGATGTACCTACAACAGTTACCTCAATAGTCCTCAACAAAAAAAGAAAAAGTATCTACGATAGATACGGAGCACCAAAAGAATTAAAAAAATACGAACTTTTATTTACCCAACTTTTAAAAACTAAAGGATGGATTAAAATCAAAGAAGATTCTAATTTTTAAGTTTTTTTAGAAATTCATCTATATAAAAGTTTTCGATGAATAAATATTAATTCTAAAAGGCTATACCGTAAATTATACCGCCACTTCATTATCTCTTAAAGCGTTGTTAAGCGAAGTTTTTAAATCTGTACTCGCTTTTCTTTCTCCTATTATCAAAGCACAAGGAACTTGGTATTCACCAGCTTTAAATTTTTTAGCATAAGTACCTGGTATTACAACTTTTCGAGCAGGAACATGACCTTTGTAAACAATTGGTTCGTCTCCTGTTACATCAATAATATGAGTCGATTTAGTCAATACAACATTAGCTCCTAACACTGCTTCCTTCCCTACCCTTACTCCTTCGACAATAATGCATCTACTACCTATAAATGCTCCATCTTCTATAATTACAGGCGAGGCTTGAAGTGGTTCTAAAACTCCTCCAATACCAACACCACCACTAAGGTGTACATTTTTTCCAATTTGAGCACACGACCCTACCGTAGCCCAAGTATCGACCATTGTACCACTATCGACATAAGCTCCTATATTAATGTAAGAAGGCATCATAATTACTCCTTTAGCTACAAATGCACCGTAACGAGCAATAGCATGAGGTACAACTCTCACTCCTAATTCTTTATAATTTGTTTTTAGTGCCATTTTATCGTGAAATTCAAAAGGACCTACTTCTAT
>CAMZKF010000127.1 GCA_947311095.1 uncultured Flavobacteriales bacterium | reverse complement strand
CTTATCATTGCTCCTGGAACTCCGTGTCCAGTACAGTCTGCTACGGCTAGATATTTTGTATTGTTGATGTTTTTAAACCAGTAAAAATCGCCACTTACAATATTTTTTGGCTTGTTTAATATAAATACGTCTGAAAAATTATTTTTTATGATTTTAATGTCTGGTAATAAAGCGTCTTGTAGGTATTTTGCGTAACTGATACTAGAGTTTAGCTCTGAGTGTGTGTTTTCAAGGGTTAATTTTTGTTTTTCTACAACTAGCTTTTGTTTCTCAATGGTTTGAGTTTGCTTTCTCGACAATTTTAAACGGTTAAATATAAAAAGGAGAAAAAGAGCTCCTATTAAAAGTCCGCTAGAAATAAAATAAGTAATTAAAGTTTGTTTTTCTTTTTCATGTTTTTCGGCTTTTATTTTGGTATTGTATTTTTTTTGAGAATCTTCTCTTTGTTTTGCTACTCGCTCTTCAAATAATTCTTGTTTTTTTTCAAAGACAAAACTGACTTGTTGTTTTATTTTTTGTTTTTGCACTTTTTCATTTTGAAGACTGTCTGCCATTTTTATGTGTAGCTTGTACAATTCAAATGCTTTTTTTGGTTGGTTTAATTTTTCGTAGATTAAGCTTAACGTTTCAGCTGCATCATCTATTAACATAGGGTATCCTAGTTTTTTTGCAAGTTCAAAAGCTTTTGTTCCGTGCTGTAAGGCTAGCTGAATTTTACCTGTTTTACGATACAATTGAGCTAACGCCATGTTAGAGTAAACAATTCCAGATTTTGAATTTATACTGTCTCTAATATGTAATGATTTTAAATTTAATTTTAAAGCGGTATCAAATTTCTCTAATTTGAAATAGCATTTGGCTATTTGACTTAGGTTTGTAGCTATCGTCTCATAATTGTTTGTTTTTTTTGGAAACTCTAATGATTTTTGATAATTATTCAATGCTTCTTCTGTATTGTCTTCTGCAAAAAAAGTATTTCCAATATTTCCATAAGTAATGGCTAAATTATAATCGTCTTCTAGCTCTTTTTGAATGGCTAATGCTTTATTAAAATATTTCATGGCTGTTGAGTAGTCCGAAAGGTCAGCATAAGCGTCTCCTAAACTGTTGTATGCTGTAGCTAAGCCATATTTTTCTCCAGTTTTTGTAAAACGAGCTAGCGCTTTGTTGTAATATTCTAACGATTTGATTAAATCTCCAAAATCACTGTAAAGGCCTCCGATATTCAATAAAATATACGCTGCATTATCATCATCGTTTAAAAGTTTTAAAAATTTCAGCGCTTTAAAATAATACTGAAGAGCTTCTTCTTTTTTGTCGGTTTGATTAAGATAAAATCCTTTGTTATTGTAACATTGTGAAACGACTAAACGGTAGAAATTAATTAATTTTTCGTCATGAATTTCTTTCAATTTTTTTTTCGAAAAATTTAAAATCCAATCGTTGTATTTTGGCCAAACGTTAACGTTCCAACTCTCTTCTACAATAGTGTTAATTGCATTTATTTTAGATGTATCTGTTTTTTCTGTGTGGTATAAATTAAGACAAGAGTCAATGAGTTGCATTTCGTCATTGCTTATAGAACTGGTAACTATACTATCGACAATGTAGTATTGACTATCTAAAAAAGTTTGAGCTTTAAGATAGAAAGAAGTAATAAAAAAGAAAAGTAAGATTGTAGCTTTCATTGTTTTAACCTTTTTTTATCAAAAAAAACAATGATAAAAATTGCTAGTACATACAAATATAAACTATTTTGTGATAGAAAACAACTTTAATAAGCCTAGGGAAGTCAATGAGCTAATCAATAATCTTTTTACATTTTTCACCGTTTAACCATTGACTCCAATCGCTGTTGTAACCGTGAACCGTTGTTGTTAAATTTCCATTTTTATCAATTAGTTGATAACCAGAGTTAGCCCAATTAAAAATGCCTCCATAGATATTGTAAACGTTTTTGAACCCAGCTTTTAGTAGTTTTTCTCCAATTTTTTCACTTCTATAGCCAACAGAACAGTAAATATATATAGTCGCATTCTTGTCAATGTGTTTTACTGATTCTATCTTAAAATGATCAAACCCAACTTGTTTGGCTCCTTTTACGTGGCTAATGTTGTACTCTTTTGTTTCTCTAGCGTCTAAAATTACCGTGTTTTTTAGATTTAAAGCTCTGTTCAATTGTCTGGGAGTAGCTAAAGGAACTGTTCCTGCTATATAATTGTTACACATTTTATCAAAACCAACAGGGTTTTGTGCTGTTATAAGAAATAAAAAAAATGTAGCTACTAGTGTTAAAAAGTATTTCATAAAATGTTTAGTTATCGTTAAATCAATTTTCGAACCAAAAATAGTAAATCTAATCGGTTGGAATACATAAAAGATGTCGCAAAAAGAGGTGATTGCTTACAAATTATAATAAATTAACTTTTAGTTTCGTTATTCTATGTTTACTTTTATCACTTTTAGTAAAAATGATACAATGCATAAAAAGATAGGTTTATCAATAGTTTTAATTAGTTTCTTCGCTTCTGAAGTGTTTTTTTATGTCTATCTTTCAGCTGAGATAAATAGGAATGAAATAACACAAATAACTTACTTTTGTTCTTTATTTTTGTTTTTTGGAATGTTTGGAAAAGCTATTTTTAGCGATACAAAAGAACCTTTTAAAATGAAGCATTATCTAGGTAATTTTTTATTAGGTTTTGCCTTTACACTTTTAGTCACTAAGCTTACTTTTGTTGTTGTTATATTATTTGGAGAACTATTGAATTGGCTGGTCTATACTGTTTCTGAGAGTCAAATTCATAATAATTTAATTGCTCGACGAAAAGAGATAAAACTAATGGCTTTAATTTTAGCTAGTGTTCCTTTTGTTTCTTTTTTGTATGGAATAACTAGAGGGAAATACAATTACAAAGTGATTAATATACCTGTTTATTTTTCTAGTTTACCAAAATCTTTTGAAGGTTACAAAGTTGTTCAAATATCGGATGTACATGCAGGTAGTTTTGATAGTAAAAAACAAGTGAGTAAAGGGGTTGAGGTTATAAATAATCAAAATGCAGATTTATTTGTCTTCACAGGTGATTTGGTTAATAATTTTTCGGCGGAGATAAAACCATTTATTTCTATGTTTAAAAAAATAAAAGCAAAGGACGGAAAGTTTTCGATAACGGGAAATCATGATTATGGAGATTATGTAAAATGGGACTCGAAAGAGTTGAAGCAAAAAAACTTTGAAAGCTTAATTCGTTATCATAAAGAAATGGATTTTGATATTTTAATGAATGAACACATAAAAATATCAAGAGGAAAAGAGAGTATAGTTGTGATTGGAATAGAAAACTGGGGTGTTGCTCCATTTCCTGCACACGGCGATTTACCAAAAGCAACTAAGGGACTTTCTGATGATGAATTTAAGTTGTTGCTCTCTCATGATCCCAGCCATTGGGATGAAGAAGTAAAAAATAATAAAATGAACATTGATTTAACAATGAGTGGACATACACACGGAATGCAATTTGGTTTTGACTTTGGTAAAGTATTCAAATGGAGTCCTGTAAAGTATAAGTATAAAAAATGGTCAGGTTTGTATAGGTATAAAGAGCGATTTCTTTATGTAAATAAAGGGTTTGGGTTTTTAGGCTTTCCTGGTAGAGTAGGAATGTGGCCTGAAATTACTGTTTTTGAATTGAAGAAGAGAACATAAAAAAGTAAGCAGTCTATTTGAAATGAAAAAATCCATTGTGATTAAAACAATGGATTTTTTATTTGTTATCAGTTTCAATATGATAAAACTTATTATGCTTATCCGCCTCTTTCCCCAAAGGAAGATAAGTTTAAAATTTGAACGAAAATTAAATGGCCTTTAAATGAACGTGAATATAGAACAAAATAAAAGTTTAGGG
>CAMZKF010000126.1 GCA_947311095.1 uncultured Flavobacteriales bacterium | reverse complement strand
TTTAAAAGCTTAAACCTTATAAATATCCTATTATTATGAAAAAATCACTACTCGCTTTAAGTTTATTCGCTTTGTCCTTTGGATTAAAAGCACAAGACACCATTGTAGGAACTTACCTCCCTGTTATCAATACAGAAATAAAACAAGTTTGGATTTACCCTGGAATACAAGGATCAGGGGTCGTTTCTGCAATGCCACTTCCTACAGATGGATTAGTTCAAGGAGGAGCCTCTTATTGGGATTATAGTACCTTACCTATGCCAAATAGTACCAATACATTTTCTTTAAAAACTTACCATCCCGATTCTGCGGTAGTACAAACGGCAATAGGTAGTCATTTAACTAATTTCCTACAACCTATACAGCATGAAATGACCCAAGTTTCGCATTGGCAGTCTCCAATAGGAGGAGCTAACGATATGTGGACAGTCTCTCTTGTAAACGATAGTGGTTTATATTCTACCGGACATGTAAACACCTCTTACTCTCCTTTATTATTTGAGATTGAAATACAAAATTTTAATGGTGCTAACTCCAAAGAAATGACCATTCCAAGTTATGTAGATATTAATACTCATAAATTTGACACGGTACTTTATAATACCCAGTTACCTCTAAACACATTCCCTGCAGCATCACCTTACCATACGAGTAATCCAATGACTGTCGTTGATTCTGTTTTCAATGAGTTTGAGGTAGTAGGTTGGGGTTCTATGAAAACTCCAATTGATTCTTTAGGAGGTGTTTTACTAGGTCGAAAATTAGTAAAAAGAGTAACCAATTATTATGATAATCCTTCGGGAACAATAAATGATACTTTATTGACATCTATAACAAAAACAAGGTTTCAATATTTCTTTTTAAGAAATAATACTTTTGCTACGTCACTTTTAATGCAATTTGATACGGATACGAGTAGTACAAATCCACAAGCTATTTATTCATGGTATACTTTACCTTCTAAAACAGGAACTATAAATGGAACTGTTTATGATGGAGGTGCTGGCGGTGTTGATATAGGATCTACTAATAACGTTTCTTTTTTTGAAGATGGAGAAGTTTTATTGTATAGAGAACACAGTAACTTTACAAGAGATGATATATTGGCAAGATCTTCAATCAATGCTCTTGGAGAATATTCTTTTACTGACATTCCTTATGGAGAATACAGAATAGCAGTTCGACCTGACACTACTGCTCCAAGTTTTACTACCGCCCCTTCTTTTACTACTTTTTATGAAGCGACACCTTACACTGGAACTTCCGACACTTCTGCGGGTGTAGATTGGGTAAATGCAGATTTATTGACTACTACAAGTGCTTCAACAGTAGGAGTTAATATTTGGATGAGGCGTTTTCCTGCTCCACCTCAAACACAAATGATTCCTAACCTACTAACAGGAGTGGTAACCAATAACACCAGTTTACTAAAAGTTGGAAATGACCCAATAGAAGGGATAGATGTAATTGTAAAAAAAGACCCTAGTGGAAATAAACCTGTAATTTCTACACAAACCGATAGCAATGGAGCATATTCGTTTAAAAATTTGCACGATGGACTATACCAATTGTGGGTCGATATGCCTGGGTTAGACATGGATGCTACCTATCATTTTGAGATTTTAAATGGAGTTTACAACAAGTGTGAGTTTGACTATGAAGCGGGAAACGACCATATATTTAGATAAGGTATGAATCAAGATGTAGAATGTATTTCTTTGGTAAATGAAGCTTCGGCTATTGCTAATTTAGTACGTATATATCCAAACCCTGTAAATGAAGGTAATGCTGTAGTGGCTATTGCTGTAAAAAAAGCTGCTGTATTATCTATTCAAGTTTTTGATGTTACGGGTAAATTAATTCAAAACAAAGTTCAAAACCAATCGATAGTAGGACAAATTAATTATACAATAGAAGGATTGAACAAAGCCGGTGTTTATTTTATAAAAGTGAAAATAAATAACCAACAGCAAACTACACGATTAATAAAATTATAAATGAAATATTTTGTTGTATTTTTTATAGCATTTATTTGGATTCAAAGCTATACTGCCCAGCAGTATAGCTTTTCTAATTTTTCTGAACAAAAAGGACTCACTAAAAACACCGTACTTTCTATCAATCAATTAGAAAATGGTGAAATTTGGTTAGGTACACATTATGGAGGAATAGACATTTTAGATGGATATGAAATAGAAAATAGAAACAAAAACAACGGATTGGTCGATAATGTAGTTTACGACATTGTAAAACTGCAAAAAGAAAAATATTTACTTACGACCAATAAAGGAATTAGTATTTATTCGCACCACCGATTTCGCACCATTCCATTCAAAGATTCGTTAGCAAATACAAGAATATTTACAGGTTTTAAAGCTAATGATGGAAGTGTTTGGCTGGCGACAGGTAAAGGAATAGCGACTGTAAAAAACGATACAATTCTACCTTATATCAGTTCCGACACCTTACTCAATCAATCTTCTATTATTCATATACGAGAAGATATTAATGGCAGTATTTGGTGTGCGACTATGGGGAATAATGTTTTTGAATTGACTAAAGATAAAAAAGTAATTCGCTATGCATTAAATGATAATTTAGAATATACCTTTTTCACTTTTCAAAAAACTAGAACTGTGACGTGGCTTTTATCTTATAAAGGTATTTTTGCATTGGAAAACGGAACAATAAACAAAGTAAATTTTAATTGCACCAATCATTTGAATGGAGTTTATTATCATTCGTGTATTGAGGATAGTCGGGGTAATATTTGGATTGCGACCAATAAAGGAGTAATAAAAATAGATGGAAAAGGAAATCAAATTTTATTGACTGAGAAAAATGGATTGGAAGGACACGAAGCATGGAAAATATTTGAAGATAGAGAAAATAACATTTGGATTACCTTTAAAAAAAATGGCGTTTCTAAATTAGCTTCTCAATTTTTTACATTGTTTAATGATGGATTTGAAAATGTAACCTCTATTTATATCGACACTAAAGATTCATTGTGGTTGGGAACGAACAAAGGCGTTTTTAATTATAGAAAAGACACCTTGTTACACCTTGTATATAAGAACGATTTGACATTAGATAAATTCAATGCGATACACGGAATAGCAAAGCAAAAAGAAAATTATTTTTTCGTATGCGAACAAGGAGTAAACCTGTGGGATAAGAATAGTTATGTGAATTATGATTTTATTGGAGAAAACCGTTTTGCGGGGGAATGTATTTACACGGATAAAGATAAGGTTTATTTAGGCAGTTCTGTGCAAGGTGTAGCAACGTTTAGAAACAACAAAATACAACTCATCAACGATTCCTTGGGATTGAAGCCTATGGGCGTATTTTCCATTTTAAAAACGGCAGACGACAATTGGTGGTTTGCTACCGAAGAAGGTTTGTACCAACACAACGGAACGGCATTACAAAAAATGACACAAGAAGAAAATTTACCAACGGTAAAGACCAGATGCCTCTTAGATGATAAAGATAAAACACTTTGGGTGGGGAATAGCGAAGGAGTTTTTTATAAAAAAGGAGGTGATTTTTTTCCAATTTACAAAAACGACACCCTCCACAACAATTCGGTTTACTCCATGTGTTTCGATTTAGAAAACAATTTATGGGTCGGTAAAATAGACGGTTTAGATAAAATAACTTTTGTAGGCGATAGCATAACAATAAAAAAATACAATACCACCAGAGGCTTAAATATAGGAGCATTGCACAACAACGCAATGGTTGTAGATGCCAACAACAATATTTTGGTAGGGACAGATAAAGGGCTTTTAAAATACAACCCAGCGGAAGATTATCCCAACTTAGTAGAATCTAGAACTATAATTTCCAATATTATGTTATTCTCGCAACCTACCAATTGGAATTTATTCACAGATTCTCTCGATGAAAATAGACTTCCTGTAAATTTAACCCTAAATTACAATCAGAATTATTTCACTTTTCAATATGTCGGAATATGCCATAAATACCCAGAAGGAGTTCGCTACAAAACAAAACTAGAGGGACTCGACAAAGAATGGGTTAATAGAGGCAAAAAAAGATTTGTTATTTACGGGAATCTAAAACCGGGGAAATATACTTTTTTGTTGAAATCGTGTAACAGTGAAGGCATTTGGAATAAAACACCTGTTCGTTTTTCTTTCACTATAAATCCTCCATTTTGGGAAACAGGATGGTTTTATAGTATTTGTGGATTTATAATATTAGGCTGGGTTTATTCTTACGTTAAAATTAGAAGAGCTAATAAATTAATTACCGATAAAAACGAGCACATTACATTAATAAATAAAGAAGTAGAAGAAAAAAACCATGAAATAATGGACAGTATCAATTATGCAAAACGAATTCAAGACTCAATGCTTCCCGATAGTAAATTAAACTATTTAATACCTAAGAGTTTTATCTATTTCCAGCCCAAAGATGTTGTAAGTGGCGATTTTTATTGGTTTAAAAGAGTCGAAAGTAAATTTTTAATCGCCGCTGTTGATTGTACAGGGCATGGCGTACCAGGAGCTTTCGTAAGCATGATTGGATTTAGCGGACTCAATAGAGCTGTAAATGAATATAAATTGACAGCACCTCATTCAATTTTAGAAAAACTATCTGATTTTGTTGTAGAATCGTTTGCTAAACACGAAAGCAAAAGTATAAACGACGGAATGGACGCTTCCTTATGTACTATTGACACAATTTCAAATGTATTGCAATATGCGGGGGCTAATAATTCGATGTATATTATTCGAAATAGTGGCAACCCAATTTTGACTCCGAATGGAGAAACAGTGGCTACCAAAAACCTTGGGATATTGAGCGAAATAAAAGCGACAAGGCGACCGATAGGAAAGTCAGACAAGCCCATTCCTTTTGCCAACCATTTAGTACAATTGGAAAAAGGCGATCGTATTTATTTATTTACCGATGGTTTTCCCGACCAATTTGGTGGGGATAAAGGCAAAAAATACATGTATAAAGCATTTAAGCGTTTTTTAGTCTCTATTCAAGATTTACCAATAGAAAAACAAGGCTTAGAATTGGAGAAAGAATTTAAAATATGGACGATTGGAAAAGTAGAACAAGTTGATGATATTTGTATTTTAGGAATAGAAATATAAAAAAAGCTAAAAACTTAAATCATGAAAAACATAAAAATATTAATTGTCGGATTAACAGCTATGATATCCATTTTATTTACAAGCTGTAAAGAACTTGTGGTAGTCAATGGTTCTGAAAAAATGGAACAAAAAGAGTTCGATTTGTCAAATTTTAAGCACATAGCTCTCAATAATTTAATGGAAGCTACTATTATTCAATCCGATAAATATAAAGTAATGGTAGAAACGAACGAAAATGTAATCGAATTTCTAGAGTTAAACGTAGAAGATGAAATTTTAAACCTTAAAATGAAAAGTGGTATTTTTTACAAAGGCGTGATTTGTAAAGCTACCGTCTATATGCCTAAGCTAAACAAAGTAGAAATGAGTGGAATCGCTAAATTGGAAATAGAAGATTTTACAACCGAAGAAATTAGTTTAGACTTATATGGAAATACTAAACTAAAAGCAAACATTGATGTCAATAATTTATTCATCCAATCTTCGGGCAATGTTCGCTTATCAACAGGAAACATTAAACTAGAGTTGAAAGGAAATGCCAATTATGCAAAAGTGGAAATGTCTGGAGATTCCGAATTAATTGGAACAGATTTAATTGTCAAAAACCTTGAAGTAGAGGGTAAAGGACCTTCTAAAATTACACTAACAGTAACCGATAGTATCGTAGGAGAATTAGAAGGAGCAAGTAAGTTACAATATTATGGAACATCGGTTATTGAAAATGTTTACACCTCTGGATTTGCTGAAGTTGTAAATAAAAAATAAAATAACTATTCCCTTTAGACTATCATTCATTCGGTTAATTTTAATTGAAAAAACCTTTCTTTTGTCACAGTATATTAACAATTAACAATAAAAGTGCAAAAGTTTTGTTAAAGAATGTGTTATAAATAGAGAGATACCTTACTTTTGTAGGACTAAAAACAAAAAAACATTTTATATAATGAATGAATTTGGAATAATACCAACAACAGCGAACTTAAAAGAGCTTGGATTGGGAAATGTAGCTACTGCATTTTGGAATTTAACACCAGCAGAATTAGTAGAAGAATCAATACTAAGAGGAATGGGAGCTTTTGCAGACTCAGGAGCTTTAGCTATCGATACAGGAGAGTTCACAGGACGATCACCTAAAGACCGTTTTATCGTAGCCGATTCAAAAACCGAAGATGCCGTTTGGTGGGGAGATATTAACATAAAAATGACTCCTCAAAATTTTGATAAATTATACGACAAAGTAACTTCTTATTTACAAGGTAAAGATATTTATGTAAGAGATAGTTACGCTTGTGCAGACAAGAAGCATCAATTAAATATTAGAGTTATCAACGACCATCCTTGGGCAAATCAGTTTGCTTATAATATGTTTTTGAGACCAACTAGTGAGGAAGCAAAAGATTTTAATCCTGAATGGACAATTATTAGCGCTCCTGGTTTTTATGCCAACCCTGAAACAGATGGAACTCGTCAGCATAATTTCGCTGTACTTAATTTCACAAAAAAAATTATTTTGATTGGTGGAACAGGCTATACAGGAGAAATAAAAAAAGGTATTTTCTCTGTTCTTAATTTTATTTTACCCCATGAAAAAGATGTATTGTCTATGCATTGTTCTGCAAACGTAGGACAAGACGGAGATACTGCAATTTTCTTTGGACTTTCTGGAACTGGAAAAACAACACTTTCGGCAGATCCAAAACGTAAATTAATTGGAGATGATGAGCACGGTTGGTCAGACGATGCCGTATTCAATTTTGAAGGTGGATGTTATGCAAAATGCATTGATTTAAGTCAAGAAAAAGAACCTCAAATTTGGGACGCTATTAAATTCGGATCAATATTAGAAAACATCAATTTTATAGAAGATACTTCTACTGTTGTTTTTATGGACAAAACTAAAACAGAAAATACACGTGTTAGTTATCCAATTCATTATATCGATAATATTCAAGAAGGAAGTATAGGTACTGCTCCAAAAAACATATTCTTCTTAACAGCAGATGCTTTTGGAGTATTGCCTCCAATATCTAAATTGTCAAAAGGACAAGCAATGTATCATTTTATTTCTGGTTACACAGCAAAAGTAGCAGGAACAGAAGCAGGAATTACAGAGCCAGTTACAGCTTTTTCAGCTTGTTTTGGCGCTCCATTTTTACCTTTACACCCTACAAAATATGCAGAAATGCTAGGTAAAAAAATGACAGAAAACAATGTGAATATTTGGTTAATCAATACTGGTTGGACTGGTGGTGCTTATGGTACAGGAGAACGAATGAGTTTGAAATATACCAGAGCCATGATAACTTCAGCATTGGAAGGTAAACTAGACAATGTAGAATTTGTAAATCACGAAATTTTTGGTTTAGCAATGCCTGTATCTTGTGAAAATGTTCCTTCTGAAGTCTTAAACCCTAAGAATACTTGGGCGGATAAAGAAGCTTATGACACTAAAGCAAATGAATTAGCAGGATATTTTATAGAAAACTTTAAACAGTTTGAAAGTAATGCAAATGAAGAAATAATGAACGCCGCACCTAAAGTAAAAGCGTTGGCTTAATTCTTAATATTTAAGAAAACTCGATTGTACTTGTTGCAATCGAGTTTTTTTTTGCCATAATAATTCGTAATTTAGAAAAAAAATAAAAAATGACTCCTTTCCTTAAACAAATAGCCGAAGATATAATAGAAAATTATGAACTTAAACAATACAAAGAACTTCTAATAATTGTACCTTCAAGACGTGTTGGCTTGTACTTAAAAAAAGAAATGGCTGGTTTGTTAAAACAAACTTTTTGGTCGCCAGTTATAAAAACAATTGATGAATTTTTGACCCACAAACACAAAAGTGGAGTTATCGATAGCGTTACAGTTCATTTTGAATTATACAAAGCTTACGTTCAGATATTTGGAAAAGAAGAAACATTTGACTCTTTTCAATCGTGGTCGAGTCAAATCTTAAACGACTTTAATGAAATAGACCGTTACCTGCTCAATTATAAAGAAGTTTTCAGTAACCTAAAAGATATAAAAGAAATAGAGCAATGGAGTTTTAATAAAGAAGATTTAAGCGAAAATCAAAATAAATTTTTAATCTTCTGGGAAAAATTAGGAGAATTATATAGCGTTTTTTCTAATCAATTAGAAGAACAAAACTTGGCTACAAGTGCTAAGATATATAGAGATATAGCTACTAATCCTAAAGTTTACTTGAATAATCTACCTTATAAAAAAATATATATACTAGGATTCAATGCTTTATCGACTAGTGAAGAAGAAATTTTTAAACATTTATACCAGACCTCACAAGCTAAAATATATTGGGATGCCGATCAGTATTATTTAAAAAATAAATTGTACGAAGCTGGAAATTTTATAAGAAGGTATAAATGGGCATCTGAAAGTATAAAGGCAGTAGAAAGTAATTTAGTAGGGCTAGAAAAAAAAATACATCTTTATCCGTCCAAGACATCGATTGACCAAGTCAATATTGCGGCTAAAATCATGGAGGAAAATCCTGTTTTTTCAAACGAAAAAAGTGCTTTAATTTTAAGTGACGAAACGCTCTTAAATCCCTTGGTAAATGCTATTCCGATAGGAGTAGATAAAATGAATATAACAATGGGATATTCCATTGGAAACACCTTGGCAAAAGAACTTTTTGAAACCTGTTTGGATATTATTATTAGTAGTCAGCGATTTAGCAAAGGAAAATCTAAAAGTATTTATTTTAAAGACTTAGACAATTTATTTGAGAATGCGCTATTTAAACAATTTACAAGTAATAAGAAAACCGAATTTGTAAAATTGAGAAGCAGTATTATAAAGTATAATTACACCTTTATAACGCCCAAAAATTTAACCTATTTCTTAGGAGATTATAGTGCCAATTTAGGTTTCTTGTTTTACGACAGTAACAAATCAATTGAAAGCTATTTGGTAGCTATCGCTTTCTTTATTCAAAAAGTTAGAAGTAAATTAATTCAAGAAGATGAATCAAACATAGAAATAGAAGCGTTATATAAAATAGAACAGATTATAACAAAGGTTCAATCTATTTTAAAAAAATATCCTTACATCACAACGCTTTCAGGGTTAAGAAAATTGATTTGGCAAATTTTGGGGAAAGAAAAACTATCTTTCTATGGAGAACCTTTGCAAGGATTACAAATTATGGGCTTTTTAGAAACTAGAGCTTTAGATTTTGAAAACGTTATTTTATTGTCTTGTAACGAAAACTTTTTACCTGGTGTAGCTCCGAGTAATTCGCTAATTCCATTTGATTTAAAATTATTTTTAAAACTTCCAACTAAATCGGATAGAGAAGCCATTTTTGCTTATTATTTTTATAGAATAATTCAAAGGGCAAAAAACATTCATTTGGTTTACAATAATGGAATAGCCAATCAATTGGAGTCGAATGAAATTAGCCGTTACATTATTCAACTGGAAAATGAGTTATCCCATTATAAAAACATAACAATTGAAACACATCAAATAAATTATAAAATAGAACGCCAACCTAGTGTACAAACAATTGAAAAAGATGATTTAACATTGGATAAAATCGAAATTTTCTTAAAAAATGGATTGTCTCCTTCGGCTTTAAACGGTTATTTGGCTTGTCCCTTAGATTTTTATTACAAATATGTATTGAGAATTAGAGAGCAAGAAGAAGTTGAAGAGTCTATTGAAAGTAGCACGCAAGGAACTATTATTCATAAAGTATTAGAAAATCTATACACTCAATTTGGAACAATAATAAGTCTCGAAGCAATTGACAATATGTTGAAAGTTTATGAAAGTGAAACACATTTAATATTCAAAGAAGCATTTCCGCAAGGGAATTATAAAACGGGAAAAAATTTACTGACTTTTTCGATGGCTTTAAAAGGTATTCGTAAGTTTTTGATGAGTGAAAAAGATTTTATTAGAAAAAATGGGCAACTAAAAATATTGGGACTAGAAGAAAACTTAAAGCACACACTAAAAATAAAAACACCAACAAAAACGTTAGAAGTTTTACTAAAAGGAAATGCCGATAGAATAGATTTAGTTGGTAATACGATAAGGATTATTGATTACAAAACAGGATTTGTAGAGCAAAAAGACGTTGTTACTAATTTTGAAAAAATAACTAACCATCCCAAGGCGAATCAATTGATGTTTTATGCTTACTTGTACTATAAAACACATCATAAAATAAATATTCAATCTGGAATAGTTTCCTTTAGAAATCTTAACGGCGGTTTAATTAATTTAATAATCAAAGAAGAAAAAGAAAAACTCGAATTTTCGCCTGAAATGTTTGACGAATACGAAGCTTTACTTATTGAACTAATACAAGAAATATACGATTCTGAAATTGAATTCAAACACAACGAAGACGCAAAATATTGTATGATTTGTGAAGTTTAATTTTAGAATGATTATCCCTAAAAATTATATTTTTTAGTACTCATTTTTCGGCTAATCAGTTCGGTTTTATAAAAATAAGAAGTCCTTTTGTTTTGGAAAGAACGGGTTAGCATTTTATTTTTTCTTTGATTTAAACAATGGAACAGTTGAACAAGCTTCTCCAAACATGAGTGACTTTACGAGTGGAAGTAATTTTTGAGCAACCATGGTATATGCAAATTCAGGAACAGGATATTGGCTACAGCCTTTAATAATAACCAGCTTATTTTGGTATTGTTTGTAGTCTATTTTAGCCAATTCTTCAACAAACAATTCTCTTTCTAAGTCAAATAGGCTACCGTGAACGACTTGAATAGCATAAGGTGCAATTGATAAACTAACCAACATAAAAGCCCAACTGGGAACAATAGCATCTGTTGAACATTGTAAGGCAACGTAACAATTTTTGAATTGACTCCAATCGTAGTCTTTTATAGCTTGTCTAAATTCTTTTTCTTTAACAATTATACCTTGAAATAAAAAAGGAGAAATATCGAATAATTTTCTTTCTTCTTTTTTGTAATAATCTTCGAGATTAAAAGAAACTAAGCCACTATTGGCTACTTTATTTACAATTTCTTTTGTCATTCTTATAAAAATCCTAGTTCTAATTTTGCTTCTTCACTCATAAAATCGTGAGACCAAGGAGGATCAAAGACAATGTTTACATTTACCGATTTCACGCCATGAACATACTCTGTTTTTTCTTTTACTTCACTTGGCATCGATTCTGCTACGGGGCAATTGGGCGATGTTAAAGTCATTTCTATATCAACTACAAAGTCGTCGTGTATTTTAATTTCGTAAATTAACCCCAGCTCAAATATATCAACAGGAATTTCTGGATCCTGAATGGTTTTAAGCATGTTTATAATTTTTTTTTCGACCACTTTTTTAGCAGAAGCCAAATCTTTTGGTAAAACTTCCTCTGCTGTTTTTTCTTTCTCTTCTTTGTTTGAAAACAATCCCATTTTCGTTTAATTTAGATTAATTCTAAATGCAAAGATAAACAAAAGATTCACACCTTTTGATATTTTAAATCAGGTTTACTAAATAATATAAAATTGACATTAAATACGCTTAAAAAAGTTTATTATAAAATATCTTCTAATCGAAAAGTTTTATCCAATCTAACTCCTTTGGGGGTGTGTTTTACAGTACACACTTCATTGATGCTATCGTGTTCTAAAAACAGAAAGTATCCTTCATCTGCCGCTTTATTTAAAAACAATTCTTTCTCACTCATTGTCAACAAAGGTCTGGTGTCGTATCCCATAACATAAGGTAAGGGTATGTGACCTACGCTTGGTAACAAATCAGCCATAAAAACAATTTTTTTGCCTTTATAATCTATCATCGGGATAATTTGACTTTCGGTATGTCCATCAGCAAAAAAAGCTCCAACATTATTAAATATATTTTCGGTAAATGTACCTTCTCGTTTTATAAAATCTAACTGTCCACTTTCTTGTATTGGATTTATATTTTCAGCTAAAAAAGAAGCTTTTTCCCTTGGATTAGGCTTAGTAGCCCATTCCCAATGTTTTTCGTTGCTCCAAAATTTTGCATTTTTAAATATTGGTTCTGCATGTGTTCGTTCTTCGTTTGCCCATTTTACAGCACCTCCACAATGATCAAAATGCAAATGGGTTAGCAATACATCGGTTATATCGTCCAAGCTAAAACCTTTTGCATTCAATGATTTTTCTAATGAATCATTCCCATGTAAATGAAAATGACTAAAGAATTTTTCGTCTTGTTTATCTCCTATTCCTGCATCTATAAGAATCAATTTATTTCCATCTTCAATGAGTAAGCTACGCATACTCCAATCGCACAAATTTAGTTCATCTGCTGGGTTGGTTCGTTGCCAAAGCTGTTTTGGGACTACGCCAAACATTGCTCCTCCGTCTAATTTAAAATTTCCTGTTGGTATTGAATGTAATTTCATTTTTCTTTATTTTTTTTACTCCTCTCCTACTTTTTTTAGTTCTAATTTTTCTCCATCAAAAACTGCGTAGGTAAAGTGATTGAGCCAATCTCCTGTATTTCTATAAATACTTTTTTCTGATATTCTATGCGAAATAGGTAAATGACGGTGTCCAAAAACAAAATAATCTATCTTAGGATTTTCTTCTAATTTTCGTTTACAATAGACTACTAACCATTCTTTAGTTTCTCCCAAAAAAACTTGCGGTTCTTTTCCTTTTTTTCGACTTGACCTCGACCAGCCATTAGCTATTCCAAAGCTAAAACTTGGAGGAATAAGAGAAAACAACCATTGACTAAAACGGTTTGAGAATATTTTTTTTATTCGTTTATATCCTAAATCTCCTGGACCAAGACCATCGCCATGACCTAAGAAAAAAGTTTTATTTCCTAGCTTAAAAACACCTTGTTTTTTATGTACTGTAACACCTAATTCTTGTGGAAAATAATCAAACATCCACATATCGTGATTTCCTAAGAAAAAATGGACTGGTATTCCACTATCGACAATCGAAGCTATTGTTCCTAAAAAACGAGTAAATCCTTTAGGCACAGTATATTTATATTCGAACCAAAAATCGAATAAATCTCCCATTAGATAAATTTCGGTTGCATCTTTTCTTACCGTATTTAACCACGCTACAATTTTTCGTTCACGCACTAAGCTATCTTCAAAGTTAGGTGTTCCTAAATGAAAATCTGAAGCAAAATATATTTTTGTTTTCCTGTCTTTCAATTGATTAATAAATTGAAGGGTTATATTGTTCTGGATATTTAGCGGTAAATTCTAAATAATATTCTTGTATAATTTCCATGTCTTTCTCGAAAGAATCAGAAGGTATTAATGTTTTTTTGAACCCTCCTGTTTTTGTTTTATAATCTAAAAACCCTAATAGAATTGGTACTTCTGCCTTTTTTGCTATGTGATAAAAGCCTGTTTTCCACCTCTCTACCTTTTTCCTCGTTCCTTCTGCTGGAACTAAGAATATATAGTCTTCTGTTTTTAATATTTCAGCTGCAAAATCGACCATATTATTCCCTTTCTCTCGGTTTACTCCTACTGCACCTACGGCTTTAAATACAAAACCAAGAAAAGATTTGGTGTAACTATCTTTAATTAAAAACTTAATGTTAACTCCTATTTTCCAAAAGATGGCCAAAGCAAAAAGCAAATCCCAGTTGGAAGTGTGAGGAGCTGCTACCGCAACTCCTTTTTTTATTTGAAATTCTTCTTTATAATCTGCTTTCCAAGCAAATATAAATAAGATAATACTCCCTATTATTTTTTTCATATTAAGTCAATTTATCCAATACTTTTTTTATTCTCTTTAAAGCTTCAACCAATTCTTCGTCGCTAGCAGCGTAAGATATACGAATGCAATTTGGAGCTCCAAAAGCACTTCCACTAACTAAAGCAACTAGGGCTTCGTTAAGAATATATAATGTTAAATCATTTGCATTTTCAATTTTGTAAATCCCATTTGATTTTCCAAAAAACGAACTTACATCTGGAAATAAATAAAAAGCACCTTCGGGAACATTTGTTTTAAGTCCTTCTATTTTATTCAATCCTTCTAACATCAAATCTCTTCGTCTTCTAAAAGCTTCTCTCATTTCAAAAGTAACAGAAGGTTCTGCTTTTACAGCTGCTAAAGCGGCTCTTTGTGAAATTCCACACGCTCCTGATGTAATTTGCCCTTGCATTTTGGTACAAGCATCAGCTATCCATTGAGGCGCTCCTATATATCCTAATCGCCAGCCCGTCATTGCAAAAGCTTTGGAAACTCCGTTTATAGTTACCACTTGATTGTAAACCGATGGTATATTGGCTATACTATAATGCTTTCCTATAAAATTAATGTGTTCGTAAATTTCGTCACTTACAACCACCATATCAGGATGTTGCACTATTTCTTTGGCTAAGCCTTCCAATTCGGTTTTACTATAAAGCGACCCCGTAGGATTACAAGGCGAACTATAAATCATCAATTTTGTTTTTGATGTGATTGCTTGTGATAATTCGTAAGGTGTAATTTTAAAATCGTTTTCTATTGATGTTTCTATAAAAACTGGTATTCCTTCAGCTAATTTTACTATTTCTTCGTAAGTTACCCAATATGGAGCTGGAACAATTACCTCGTCTCCTGGGTTTATCAAACTCAAAACTACATTGGCTATTGATTGTTTAGCTCCTGTTGAGACTACGATTTGACTTGCTTTGTAATCTAAATCATTATCTCTCTTAAACTTATGAGAAATTGCTTCTCGTAAATCTTGATATCCATTTACAGCCATATATTTGGTGTAATTTTCATCAATTCCTTTTTTTGCTGCGTTTTTTATAAAATCAGGTGTATCGAAATCAGGCTCTCCCAAACTAAGCCCTATTATATCTAATCCTTTTTCTTTTAGCTCTCTTGTTTTTCGAGCCATTGCCAAAGTCGCCGATTCGGCCAAATTATTTAATCGATTAGAAACCTGTTTCATAAGTTTAGTTTTTTTAGATTTGATATTTATGAAGCTTATTAATGCTTTCTTGTCTTGTTCTTTTATAAAATAGACTCACGTCAACTTTAAATAACTTCACTTACAAAAATAAGAAATTATTAAGGATTTCCTAATTTATAGTTGTGCTTTCTAATGTTATGAAATTTAATTTCCATAACGTTAGATAACTGAAATATAAACAAGATACGAAGCTGCATCAAATTAACAGACTACTGATTAGCTTCTGGTTTATATATGTCTAATAAACCAAAATCAAACGGAGTCCATATACATGCTTTTAATCCGCTTTCTTTAAACCCTAAATTCACCCAAGTATTGCATGTTTTTAGTATTGAATAACTTCCTTTAGCTTGATAAAAATTATCGTTATTAAAATAACCATTTCCTACTGATAAAGCAGAATTGTCAACCTGTACAAATGAATCAATGATATAGTTCGTTAACCTTTGATGCGCTGAAGAAGTTAAACGAACGAGTACCCAAGACTTGTTTTTCTTATTATATCTAGTTACGTGCATCAATGTTGAACTTTTTAAAAACAATGCATTGAAAGCTGTTTTAAATGTTAAATCGTTCCACGTAGGTGTGTGCAAGTAAAAATTCTCGTCCCCCCAACCAAAAGCAAGAAATTTAGTCCGCTCAACATCATTCAACCGCATAAGAAAAGAGGAGGGAAGGTCTTCTTTTCTTAATACAATATCTAAATGTACTCCATTAGATTTCAAATATATTACATGTGTATTTTCTTCATTCTCCAACTTATCATTGACTATAATATTAGACAATAATAGAGCTACAAGATAGTAACTTATAATGAACATTATAAAACCCACAACAAAGTAGCTTCCTATTTTTATCAATTTTAAAAACAATTTTATTTACCTGTTTTAGCTTGTTGTTGTTTTAAATTATTGTTCCACATTTTATTTAAATAGTTATGATAATATTTATATTCATCCTTACCAAAAAACAAAAGAGTTCCAAATAAAGCTTCAGGAGTTTTATACCCATTTATAATGGTAACTCGAATAAAGTTTTCGTCTAAAATAACATAACTGGGGAATGACAATGCTCCATCTAAAAGCGATTGAGCAAACCAATGGGTACGGCCTCTAGAATTTGGAGATTTCTTAACAAAAGTAGGGTCTGAGTTTATAAACGTCATATTATTAAACACTATTGTATCGGTCGTTTCTGCATCGAATTTCACTGCATAATAATTGGCATTCATATACCCTACTATATTTGGATCTAAAAATGTAGATTTATCCATCTTTTTACACCAACCACACCAACCTGTATAAAGGTCTATAAATACTTTTTTCTTTACAGAATCTTTTTCACGTTGGACTATCATTTCTTCCCACGACATCCAATTAATTGTTTTTGTTTGCCCAAATGTAATTGAACTTATCGCTAGTAATATAATTGTTAAATATTTCTTCATTGTTTTAGTATTTCGTATTCTTGCTTATCAAATATAGTTCCATCGTTATTAAACTCTATCCATTCTCCTATTTTTTGACCTTTTGTAAATTGACCTTTAATCCAAACGGCTCCGTTTTTTTTATACGAAACATAACTTCCTTCCTTTAATCCATTCTTCCATTGTGTTTCAGACTTCAATTCTTTAGAAGTGTAATATTCTTTAAACAATCCATTTTGTTGATTATTTTTAAAAATACCTACAACTTCAACCGCACCATTAGGATAATACAATTTAGCAAGACCTTCTTTTATTCCATTTTTATACGTTATCATTTCAGATAAACGTCCTTTTACATCATACATTTTAAGACTTCCATTTAATTCTCCATTTAAATAAACCCCTTCCGAACGTAAGCTTCCATTTTCATAATATAAAACAGAACTATCATTTGCAAGACCTTCCTTCCAATGGCTAACTTCTTCTACCCCTCCTTTTTCAAACCACCATTTCCATTCTCCTTCTCTAAGTCCATTTTTGTATTTTCCTTCTCCATATTTCTTGCCATTTGAAAAATAGGAAACGGACTTACCGTCTAATTTATTATTTTTATAATAACTTGAATCTTTCACACTTTCATCTTCATACCAAGACACCCAAAGCCCTTCTTTTATAGAATCAGCTATTAAAACACCTTCTTCTTTCTTTAGTCCGCTGTTGTAAAACTTAGTCGAAACTTTTTCTTTACAAGATATAAAAACAAAAATAAAACCAATAAAAATTAAAATTCTCATGTTGTAAAGATATAAAATTTATTTTCAAAAAAGCTTTAAAATTTCAGTTCGTAAAATCTACGACCTCCGAGCATAAAACTTTAAAGCGACTTAAGAATAGAAAGCTTTAACGTATAGTTTTTTTTATCCTTGATATAAATACTTTCAACCAACTAGTTGTTAATTTTAAATATTTTAACAATCAAAAGAACAACCCTTTTTATATCTTTGCGTCATTGGTTTATATCTTTTAAATTAGAACTATGAAAAATATTATATACTTACTCTGCTTCTTTTACTCTGCTAGTACTGCAAATGCACAGTTATTTGTCGATACAGATTTAGCCGTTAATGGAGGTGGTATTTTAAAAGTTCAAAATGAAAAATTAGAAACTGGAGTGAATGGAAACTTAGAAAATGCTGGTCTTGTTGATGTCGATCATGACTATGTAAACAATGGTATTTCTACAGGTTTTACTGCTACAACTGGAGAATATAAAATAGGTGGTAATTGGGAGAATAACAACATTTTTAATGCCGACAATTCTAACGTTCATCTTTACAATGCTGACAAATTAATTACAGGAACAAGCCCTACCGATTTTTACAAACTAACTTTAAGTGGAGGAAAAAAACTAATGACCATTGACGCATCTGCCGTTTGGTTAGATTTGGGAGTGGAACATTTATTAACCGATGAAAATGTAATGTTAATTAACAATGCAGACCCCACTTATTTAATCTATACAACGGGATATATTAGTAGCAGAGGCGACGGACATTTACAACGAAGAACACAATCAACTGCTACTTACACCTTTCCTCTAGGGTCGGATGTAGGTAATTTTAGGTTAAGACCTATTTATTTTACTCCTACTGATGACCAAGCCAATATTTTTGGTGCAAGACTAGCTAATAACGAAGCTACTTTAGACGGATATTCACTCGATGAAAAATCAGCTTTGGTTAGCGATTTAAACCCTCTTTATTACCATCATTTGTATCACAATTCGGGTAATTCAACCACTGATATTTCTTTTTTTTATGATCCTAGCGAAGACAACATTACCGAAACAATAGGACGATGGAATACTGAATGGACTATTGTTGACAACGTGCAACCTGGAAATTCTTTAGGTAGTTTTTCTTCTTTAGAACTTTCAGACTTCAATGAATTTACCGACCGACCATTTATTTTAGCTAGCAAAGGAGAATTTATTTACATTCCAAACGCCATTACTCCAAATGGAGACGGACACAACGAAACCCTAGATTTAGTCTATAACGATGATAAATTTAGAACTTTTGACTTTTATATTTTTGACAGATGGGGTAGTTTAATTTACGAAAGCCACCATTCTAATTTTTCTTGGGACGGTAGTTCGAAAGGTCAAAAAGTAAAAACAGATGCTTATGTATGGAAAATGCAATACCAATTAAAAAACAGTTCTAAAATAGTTGAAAAACTGGGCACGATTACTGTCTTAAACTAATTAAAAATGATATTTCAATTCCAAACTTATTCCTTTAATTAGTCGTAGTTCTGGAACTATTATTCGTTGAACTATAAAACCCTTATTTTTATAGTCCATTCTCACTCCAGCTCCTATTTCTGTTTCAGTACGAACAGATAAATTTTTCATTATAAAATACGAACCGCCTACCACCCCTGACATGCCTAACGCATGGCGTTGAGCCTGCCAAAATACACCTCCAACATTTGTCATTTTTAGCGACGTAGCATAATATATGTCGGAACCATAAGAAAAAGCCCACCTATTTTTCGCTTTCTTTTTTTCTAAGCCAATCGTAACAACAAGCGGACTAATAAAACGATTGTATCCTCCCACTATTGCTATTTTATAAGAACCGTAAACAAATCCAAATCGAAGATATTTATTCTTATTTAATTGCTGAGACAATGAAAATGCATACCGATCGTGCTCTGGAAATATTTGCTTTTCATCTATTCCTAAAAGTACCATTTCGCCAAAATTAGAGAATCCAAAACCAACTTCATAAAAAAGGTTAGAAAGCGTAGAATCTGCTTTTAATTGTTCTTCTTGAGCTATTATTCCTAATTTCAAAAAGAAAAAAGCTAATAATCCTAAAAATATTTTATGCCTCATATTGATTTAATTGTAAATGTGTAACGTATTATTTAATTCATCAAAACTTGTCGTGTATTGTTGTAAATTAAAGGTTGCAGGACCATTTGTAACTGCTCCGTCAAAAATCTGATAAGTACTTCCGTCGCAAGTACAGGAAATAGATAAATTAGAAGAATCTACAGTAGCTGCTCCACATGGATTATCTATATTATACGTACAATGCCTATCATAAACCATAAATTTATTAGACGTTTGTCGATAGACAATTAATCCTTTGCTACCTCCCGATACGTAAACCCAACCTCCTGGAGCACTTAAATTTATATAAGCTGGTAAGGACACATTAATATAAATATCGACGGGGACATAAGGTACATTTTGATTCTTCTTTTTGCACGAACTTTGAAAGAAACTCACTGCAATTATAAATAAACTTCCTAAAAATATATTTTTCATTTTTATCTTATTTTTCATATTACACCTAGCAATTTATTTAGCATCTTCTAGTATTTATTCACTCTGTTAAATTCTAATGATTTAAACATTGATAAAACAATTCATCTTCCCAGCCTTTACCAAAATTTAACCAATCTTTTTTTATTCCTGTCTGTATAAAATTAGCTTGCTCAAACAATTGAATACTCGCAACATTTGAAGCTGTAATAGAGCAATAAATTTGATGTAATTTTAAATGAGTAAAACAATATTTTTTTAAAATCGCTAAAGCCTCTTTGGCTATTCCTTCCCCTCTACTATTCTCATCTATAAGAATCCCTACACCTGCTCGTAAATGAAACGAATCGTAATCAAATAAATCAACACAGCCTACAGCTTTTTTTGTATCAATACTCTCTATTACAAATCTAATTTGCTTGGTCGAAAATATATCTTGAGCACTAAAAATATAAGCTTCCATCAAGGCTCTAGAAAAAGGAACAAAGGTATTACTTACACGCCAATTATCGCTATTATTTTCCCATTCTAACAATGCGTCGATATCGTTCGGTTCTATTGTTCTTAATTCTATTGTTTTCCCTTTTAACATAATGCCTTTAATTCTTTTATCAACGTTTTTATATCATCTTTAGTATATTGTTTCAACTTAAATGAATTTCTTTTTAATAGTTTTTCCATTTGTAAATGATAAGCTGCTTCTATTTTATTATTTATTACAAAATTGTCTATCATATCAAAAACAAAATTCCAATTATAAATATCGCTTCCTTGTTTCTTGAAATAATCTTTTATAGGTGACAAGCAAGATTGATTAATTAACAGCTTAGGATATTTTTCATACGCCTCGACCAACTGAAACTGATTAATTCTCGTTTCTATTTTAATAAATAATGTTTCCGTATTTTTTGATTTTACTATTTTTAAAAACGACTTGTAATCCACTCCCAACTTTACACCTCGAACACTAGCCGAATAATATCTTCCATCAGCAATTAAAGCTATATGTGGCGGTACATTATTACATCCGACTAAACAAAGAAAAAAACCTTTTTCAAGTGATTCTTCGTATTTTAATAATTTTATATTATCTATTGTAGGCATTTTAGTTTATTTCAATTACACCTTCAAAAACAAATGTAGCTGCTCCAGAAAGCCAAATTTCAGTAAAATTATTTTGATTGTCTCTCTTAAAATCAACGTGTAAAAACCCGCCTTTTGTTTTTAGAGTTACAGTATCATTACTTAAACTTTCTTTTACTCCAACGCTTAATGCACAAGCGGTAGCACCAGTTCCACAGGATAAGGTTTCGTTTTCAACACCCCTTTCATAAGTTCTAACGAGGTAATGATTTTGAGAAGACGCTATAAAATTAACATTTGTTCCCCCCTTACTTTTATAAGGTTCGCTATATCGAATAAGTCGTCCTTGTTTTAGCAAATCTACTTTATCAACATCTTCAACAAAGGATACGTGATGAGGAGAGCCTGTATTAACAAAGTCAAAATCTTTATGCTGTTGAAAATTAGAGACATCATTCATTTTTAGTTTAACTTGATTATCAGCAAGAACAAAAGCTTCATGACAACCATCGATTGCTAAAAAATGGGTATGTTGTTGTATATTCCTAAATCATAAGCAAATTGAACAGCACAACGACTACCGTTACCACAAAAACTTTGCGTACCATCGGGATTATAGAACATCATCTGAAAGTCATTTTTACGTCCTTTTTCTATTAGAATTAATCCGTCAGAACCAATGCCAAATTTACGATTACATATAAATTGGATATTTTCGCTCTTATTTTTATCAAAAATCTGTTCTCTATTATCTATAATTACAAAATCATTGCCCGTACCTTGATATTTTTTGAATGCTATTTTTTTCATAACGCAACAAAAATAGACATTTTATACCAAACAAAACAACAGTATAAAAAAAGTTAGCCAATCAAAACACTTACCTTCAACTAAAATTCTTATACCCTCTATTTTTTTGATTTTAAAGTTTTAACTATCTTTAGCCTATGGAAAATTTAACAGGAAAAACATTTACCTTAATCGGTGCAGGAATAATGAGCGCTACTCTTGGCGTATTGTTAGAGCAATTAATGCCTAATGTCAAAATCAAAATTTACGAACGATTGGATAGTATAGGAGCTGAAAGTTCTGCGGCATGGAACAATGCTGGAACAGGACATTCTGGATTCTGTGAATTGAATTATACGCCAGAACTTGAAGACGGAACAATTGATTTGAGTAAAGCATTAAAAATAGCAGAACAATTTGAAATATCAAAACAATTTTGGGCCTACTTAAAAGAAAATCATTTATTAAATCCAAAAATACCTTTTATTAATGACATTGACCACATGAGTTTTGTTTGGGGAGACAAAAACATTGATTTCTTAAAAAAACGATATAAAGCCATGCAGCAATATCCAATTTTTGAAGATATGCTCTACTCTGAAGATGCTGCTGAAATTGAAGACTGGATACCTTTAATGATGAAGGGAAGAAAAAATGCAGACAATGTTGCAGCTACAAAAATGCCTATTGGCACTGATGTTAATTTTGGTTCTATCACTCGTGAAATGATTCAATATTTGAAATCATGCCCTAATGTTGAAGTTCATTTAGGATATGATATAAAAACAATAATTAAACACGAAAAAAAATGGAAGCTAGAAATAGAAGAAATACATTCAAATAAAAATTTGGAAATCACAACTGATTTTGTATTTATTGGAGCAGGAGGAGGAGCGATACCTTTACTAGAAAAAACAGGAATACCTGAAAGTAAAGGATATGGCGGTTTTCCTGTTAGTGGTCAATGGCTGAAATGCAACAATCCTAAAATAATGAACCAACATGAAGCTAAAGTTTATGGACTTGCAGAAGTTGGCTCTCCTCCAATGTCTGTTCCCCATTTAGATACAAGAATAATGGAAGGTAAAAAAGCATTGCTGTTTGGTCCTTATGCTGGGTTTTCTACAAAATTTCTAAAAAACGGGTCGTATTTAGATTTTCCAATGTCTATTGAAATACACAATATATGGCCTTTAATATCAGCTGGATGGAAAAACATTCCTTTAACCAAGTATTTAGTTGAACAAGTTTTTCAGTCAATGGAACATCGTTTTGAAATGTTACAAAAATATTACCCCACGGCAAAAATAGAAGATTGGGAATTGGTTGAAGCAGGAAAAAGAGTTCAAATTATAAAAGAAGACGATTCGGAAAGTGGTGGAAAACTTCAATTTGGGACTGAAATTGTAACGGATAAAGAGTTGAGTTTAGCAGCTCTTTTAGGAGCTTCTCCAGGTGCTTCTACTTCGGTTTCTATTATGCTAGACTTACTAAAAAAATGCTTTCCTGATGAAATTAAGACGGAGCAATGGCAAACTAAACTAACTGAAATGATACCTACCTATGGTCAATCTCTAATTTCAAATGGAAATTTATTACGCAAAACAAGAGCCAATACAACTAGAATTTTAAAACTGGAAGATGTTTCTTAAAAACACCTAAACTAAAAAAAACTTCTTTTTATTTTGCATAACAAGATATATAGCTATACATTTGAACAATTATTAACATATATTTTATATAAAAATGAAAAAATCATTATTATCGTTAGCATTAATCGCTACAATCGGATTAGGAAGTGTTGTTACACCAAGTTGTAAAAAATACGAAGAAGGACCAGGAATTTCTTTAAAAAGTAAAAAAGGTCGTATTACAGGAACATGGAAATCGTCTAAAGACATCGACCCAGATGGAACTGTTTATACTGCAGATGCAGAAGATAAAGCTACAGTAGAATTTAAAAAAGATGGTACACTAACGTTTAATACTAACGATCCTGATTTTCCATTTTCACTTTCAGGAACTTGGTCATTTACTGACAAAAAGAAATACATCACACTGACATTTGGAAATGACACAAGTAAAGAAGAAATCATCTTGCTTAAAAATGATGAAATGGGATTTAAAGATGCTGATGGGTATAAAAATTATTACACTAAAGTTAAATAGTTTTAATTAACTATAAGAAAAAAAGAGTAGCTAAGCTACTCTTTTTTTTTGTTTTATATAACACTATTTTACAAAAATTACAGCATTGAAATTTTTCCCCTCTCTATTTTCGAACTGTCTATTTTTCATCTAAAAAAACACTTGGTCTTTTAGTACAAAATCTACTCTAAAAACTAACACAAGACTAAAAGACCTATTCCTCGTATATTTACTAAAAAAGCCACACTAGAAATTTCTAGTGTGGCTTTTTTCTACTGAAACTGATTGATTTTCAGTATCTATCAGGTTTATTTATTTCTGATCAAAAGAATCGGTACTTGTATTAGTAACTTTGACTTTGTCGTTTCCTGTTTCCATTACTTTAAATTCGGTACGTCTATTCTTATCGTGCTCATCTTCACTACAAGTAGATTTTTTCTTTCCTTCACAAGCACACCCGTTCAACAATCTTGTTTCTCCATATCCTTTTCCATAAATACGTTCTGGATTAGAAATCTTTGTCTTAATATATGCAGCTGATGCTTTTGCTCTTCTATCTGACAATTTCTCATTGTATCTCATGCTTCCTCTACAATCTGTATGAGCTCCAAGTTCAACTACCATCCCTGGATATTTATTCATCACTTCAACGATTTTATTCAACTCTACCTGAGCATCATCTCGAATATAGTATTTATTATAGTCAAAGTTTATTGGATTTATTTGTACTAATTCTGATAAATCTTTTACTTCTGGATCTAACCCTAAGTCTAATTTGGCATGTACATCATAAATTCCTGGTTTTGTAAATTCGGTATTATAAGTGACTGTTTTTGAAAAATATCCGTCTTTTTCCAATACAATATTATAACTTCCTCTATCGTTTAATTTCTTATCTACCAATGGTCGTCTATAATCTCCTGTAGAAGGCGTGGTATATTCTACAACTTTCCCTGTTAAGTTATCGGTTATAGTCATTTTTACACCTTCTAATGGTTGTGATGTTTTTTTGTCTGTTACAATTGCTAATAATGATAAGCCTGGATCTTTTTCTAAGATGACATCTGCATAAACTACATCTTCGTCGGTATGTGTATCTGCGGTGTTGTCGCCTGTGAAACATTTAGGTTTTGTTCCGTCTAATTTGAATTTTTTATCTGCATCAACATTAAAACTGTATGAACCATCTTCTCCTGTCGTTACGCTTTCGATAACTTTACCTGCAGCATCGTATAAACTCACATTGGTATTGGCTAAGATTTCTCCTTTCTTACTTTTTGCTACACCTTTTATGGTTTTCCCAAATGTAAATGGTTTTAATAATTCAAACGAGTAAATATCGTCATCGCCTTTTCCACCTTCTCTGTTTGATGAAAAATAGCCTTTCTTCATTGACTTGTCTAGTATAAAACTAAAGTCATCTCTATTGGTATTTAATGGAGCTCCTACGTTTTCTACTTTCCCGATTGTTTTGTCTTCTTTTATTTGAGCAACAAAGACATCTAAGCCTCCTAATCCTGCTTTTCCATTTGAAGAGAAAAATAACATTCCATTTTCATGAATAAAGGGAAACATTTCATTTCCTTCTGTGTTTATTTTTTCTCCCATGTTAACGGGTTTTCCCCAAGTTCCATCTTCATTCCTAGCTACTTTATAGATATCTACGCCTCCTTTTCCGCCAGGCATATCGCTAGCAAAATACATGGTCTTCCCATCGGCTGTCAAACTTGCATGTCCAACGGAATATTCATCACTATTAAAATGTACTCCTACTGGTTTGCTCCATTTTTCATCTTCGTTTATTTCCGAAGAAAACAACTGTAATTTAACAACTTCGTCGCTACTTTTACCTGAATAGTTATTACGAGTAAACATCATATAAGTCCCATCTGCATTAAATGAAGCTGGTCCTTCGTGGTATTTTTTATTGAACGATTTTTTAAATTGTTTCGCATTACTCAACTGCATGTCTTCTCCTTTATCGGCTACATAGACATTTAAAAATGGTAATCCATTCCAATTCCATTTTCGTCGTATTGCTTTTACTCCTTCTCTCGAACTTGCAAATACTATTTTATCTTTATAGAATGAAGGTCCAAGATCTTCTTGTTTTGTATTGACGCTTAAAGTATCTATTTTAAAACGTCCTACATCTTTTTGTAAGGTTTTATAATATGTCTTATTTTTCAATGCTTCTTTTGCTCTAGTATCTGAAGCTACCATTTTTTGGTATTCTTCTAATTTTTGAGTTGCGAGTGCATACTTTTTATTTATTTTTAAAACTTGTGCATAATTATAAATATCTTCTGCTGTTTTACCTTCTGTTGCTAATAATTCTGCGTAATTTTCCTCTGCTTCATTATATTGCCCTGTTTTGAAATAGCTCTCGGCTATTTCTCTATACATTTCGGGAGTTTTATCTGATATTTCGCTGTATTTTTCTAACGATTTTTCGTAAGAATAGCCTTTATAATAATTATCTGCTTTTTTTATTTTTCCTGCCTGAGCTGTTAATCCTAAACTAAGCCCTGTTAAAAATAATCCGACTAATATATTTCTCTTCTTCATTTTTTTCTTCTTTATTCTTAGTTTATTCTGTTAGAAATATCTTGGTGATCTAATTTTTTGTTTATCATTATAAATCATATCGTATCTCAACATTAACTCATGTGAACCCCCATTATACTTAAATGTTTTATTCGTATAACTCCAATCAAATGAATATCCTAATGCTAATTGATCGGTTAAGTTTGCGCCTACTAATACTCCTAGTGCATCTCCTGTTCTAAACATTACTCCTGCCCATACCTTATCTCTAAATAGAGCTGTTAAGGTTAAATCTGTTTCAACTGGTGCTGCTTCGGTTACTTTGACTAATCCTGTTGGCTTCAATTTTATATTATCGGTCAATGGAAAAACTGTTCCTGCTATTAAGAAGTAATGTCGTTGTTCACTTGCTGAAGTAGAAACACCTCCTGTTGTTGTTCCTGTTTTATAATTGTTTTGCATCAACTTTGGTGTTGATAACCCTACATAAAACTTATCGGTACTATAATATAATCCAAATCCAAAGTTAGGTAATACGTCACTTTTTACATTTGATGAAAAAACCTTATCATTCTGTTCATCTGTTTTTAAACTTGCTAGATTGTTGTTTCGTAAATTTACTCCTCCTTTCAATCCAAAAGCTAACTTTCCCTTTTCTCCTACTGGTAATTTGTATGCGAAATCTGCGTAAACTGCGGTTGTATTCGTTGGTCCTATTCTGTCATTTAATACTGATAACCCTAAGCCTAATTTATTGTTATAAATTGGACTGTGTAATGTTAAGGTTTGGGTGGTTGGTGCTCCAGGGAAACTAACCCATTGGCTTCTATGCAAACCTGTTATGGTTAATGCATCTCTACTTCCTGCATACCCAGGGTTTACCGCTAATGTATTAAACATATAGTGAGTAAACATCGCATCTTGTTGCGCTATCATTCCTAAGCTTCCTAGTAATGTTGACACTATGATTATTATCTTTTTCATATCTGTTGGTTTTATAAATTAAGAGAAGAAGGTTACCCTCCTCCTCTTGTTTATAATGTGACTATCTATTTAAATAAACGTATCCTTTTGTTGGTTTTATCTTTTCTCCATTCACTTTACTTCTCTGTGGTTCAAAAATATAGAAATATGTTCCAATTGGCAAGTCATCTCCTCCAACTGTTACTCCAAATATATTCTTACCATTCCAGTTGTTTTGGTAATTGGTAGATTCATAATCTTTATTACCCCATCTATTTAAGATTACTAACGTTGAACTTTCATAATATTCCATTCCGTCAATTACAAAGTAATCGTTTACTCCATCTCCATTTGGTGAGAATCCTTGTGGTATTGAGATATTACAAATATCTAAATCTAGATAATTTGGTATTCCATCTCCATCACAATCGTCGTTTCCTGTTCCATCGTGTGTAATATCCCATTCTACATCATCATTTACGCCATCATTGTCCGAATCTGTATCTTGATAATCTGGTATTCCATCTCCATCTGTATCTGGGATATTCCCTGTACTTGTTCCATTGTTATCTGACCATCCGTCTCCGTTATCATCTACTAAATCATCTAACATTCCGTCTCCGTCTGTATCTAAATTATCTCCATAAGGATGTCCTTCGATTACATCTGTTAAGCCGTCATTATCTGAATCTAAGTCTAAATAATCAGGTGTTCCATCTTCATCTGTATCGGTAGGTGTTGACGTTCCATTATTGTCGTCCCATCCATTTCCGTCTGCATCGGCAAAGTTGTCTAACATTCCATCGTTATCTTCATCTTCTCCTCCTGCTTCTTCAACGTCTGAGATTCCATCATTATCCGAATCTAAATCTTCATGATCTGGTATTCCATCTTCGTCTGTATCTACTAAACCTGTTGTCATGTCATCATCATCAGCTCCGTCTCCGTCTGCATCATTGAAATCATCAATCATTCCATCGTTGTTAGTATCATTTCCTCCATCTTCGATAATATCTGAAATACCATCGTTGTCTGAATCTAAATCAACTCTATCTGGATGACCATCATTGTCGGTATCTTCTTGACCGTCGGTAGGAACTGTATTAGTCCACCCGTTTCCATCGGTATCATCACTTAATGTTCCATCAAGGTTAACAACATCTACCAATCCATTGTTATCGGAATCAATTCCTCCGTCTTCTACTATATCGTAGATACCGTCATTGTCTGAATCAACATCTTGAAAATCTGGTTTCCCGTCGTTGTCAAAATCTGGAGGGTTTGGTAATTCATTGTCATCAGATATACCATCGTTATTAGCATCATCACTTAAAGTTCCGTCTGGGTTAATGTTATCAACAACACCATCGTTGTTATCATCAACACCTCCTGCTTCTACGATATCAGCAATACCATCGTTATCTGAATCTAAATCAAATACATCTGGAATACCATCGTTGTCTGTATCTAAATTCTCACATATTCCATGAGCATTTAATGTACAATTATCTGGGTCATTCATGTTTAAAATTCCATCTCCGTCATCATCTAAAGATGGATCTGACGCACAACTAAAGTCTGTCGCTCCAGGACCACACATTTCTACGTAATCTGGAATTCCATCATTATCATCATCTAAATCAACAAAGTCATTTATTCCATCTCCGTCATTATCTAACTCTCTCCAATCCATATCGCCAATTCCTGGTAAGTCTGCATCTGCAAAATCAGTTGGTACTTGACCATTCGTTGGGTTGATAACATTGTCATCTACATCAAACGCATCGTCTAATCCGTCTTGATCAGCATCTGTTCCTAATGGTGTAATGTCAGCAACTCCATCTCCATCCATATCATGACCTTCAATTAAATCACCTTCTCCATCGTTATCCGAATCTAAATCTAACCAATCTGCTGTTCCATCAAAATCAGTATCTATTGGTGTTAATGAAGTTCCTGCTCCATTTCCTATTCCTACTGTCCCTTCATCATCTCCGTCGTAAGCATCATCTAAACCATCGTTATCTGAATCACTTCCACTTGGAGCTAAATAATCTCCTGTTGTTTGACCTTCGATATTATCAACGATACCATCGTTGTCAGCATCGATATCTATTGCATCAGCTAATCCATCATTATCTGTA
>CAMZKF010000125.1 GCA_947311095.1 uncultured Flavobacteriales bacterium | reverse complement strand
TGGTCAATTAGAACCCAATAAAAGTTGTTTTTTAGCTTTGCGTTCCATTATTCTAAATTTAGATAATAGAGTAGAGGAGGCGTGGAAATATAAGCTTCCTTTTTTTCTTTATAAAGGGAAAATGTTTTGTTATTTGTGGCAAGACAAAAAAACAAAAGAGCCTTATATAGGAGTTGTAAAAGGGACTGAAATTAAGCATTCAAAATTAATTCAAGGCAACAGAAGTAAAATGAAGATTCTTCCTATAAATCCTAATATTGACATCGAAATAGAGCTTGTTTCCTCTATATTGAAGACAGCTATGAGTTGCTATACTTGACTTAAAACAGTAAGTTAAATTACTTCTATTTTTCTCCATAACTTTTTTGGGAATACTCTTCATCGAGTTGGAGCTTATTTTCCTGCGCCTTTTAAAACAATGATTACGGTATAAATTAATATTTTAAAATCTAGTGCTAAAGTTCTATTTTCGACATATAATATATCGTACTTTAAACGCTCTATCATTTGATCTACATTTTCGGCGTAACCATATTTTACCTGTCCCCAAGATGTAATTCCAGGTTTTACTTTTTGCAAATGTTTGTAATGTGGTGCTTGAGCTGTTATTTTTTCGATAAAGAATAGGCGTTCGGGTCTAGGCCCTACTAGAGACATTTCTCCTTTCAATACATTGACAAACTGGGGAATTTCATCTAACCTCGATTTTCGCATAAACTTGCCTACCTTTGTTATCCTACTGTCTGACGAACTAGATAATTGAGGTCCTTTTTTTTCGGCATCGGTAATCATTGAACGAAATTTATAAATCATGAAAGGCTTTCCTTTTAATCCGATTCGTTCTTGTTTAAAAAACACATCTCCTTTAGAGGTTAATTTAATTAAAATGGCTAAAATAAAAAATATAGGGCTTAATATTATTAGCGCTACAACTGAAGCTATTACATCAAAAAAACGTTTAAAATTCTGTTGCCAAACAGGCATTTTATGCCCGTTGACTTCGATTAATAATGCTCCAAAAATCGCACTTATTTTAACTGACCCCGCCAATATATCATACATATCTGGTATTACCTTTATATTGACATTGTAAGCATTTAAATCGTTTATTATTTTTTTTAAATTTTCATGTTCTGAAGATTCTATTGCAATTATAATTTCTTCTATTTTATGTTTTTTTATAATTTTTTTAAGATTATTATATTTACCAAAATATTTAATTGGAGCTTTTTTCAATGCTCTATCAACACCGTTAGTACTCACAAAACCAACAAACTGATAACCAGGATTGTTTTTTAATGCTTTTATTTCGTTGTAAATAGCTAACGCATTTTCATTTCCTCCAATTATTAAGGTTGGAAAGCCTATTTTTCCGCTATGGATTTGGTTAACAATTTTTGAAGTTAAATATAAGCGAGGTATTATTGTTAAGGTGAAATGAAAGCCAAATAAAGCAATTAGAGAGAGGTAATAATCCTTATAGTTATTGATTTGATCATCTAAGATTAGAATAAAGAATAAAACTAAACAACCTAAAAGACTTATCAATAAAGTTTGCCCAAACTCTCGTAATCTATATTTTTTCAATACATTTTTGTAAGAGCCTACTAAAAAATAAATAACAATCCAGTAAATAGGAACTAAAACTAATCCATAATAAAAATTATTATCGGGTAAGAAAATCGAAAATTCAATATTCGTTTTACGAAAAATATAGAATAGTACCCAAGAAATTAAAGCCGAAAATAAATCGGCTAAAAAATACTTAACTGTTATTTTTTTTATGGGATTCATTTAGTTAAAAAATATAACTTTTATATTGTCTAAGTATATTTCTATTCCACTAATATTGTCGGGATTTGAAGCCCTAAAATAGACATCAAACTCTGGTGAATTTGCATAAAAATTAGAAGCATCTGGTAAATACAAATAGGTTTTGTTCCAAACTCCTTTTGTGGGATTTAAAGTTATAATAGGAGAGTTTTCATAAGCTTCTCCTGCTAATGGTTGAGCTAAAACTCCTATTTCTAAAGGAAAATTACATTTATAATCTAACTCCATATAAGCGGGAGTACTAAGATTGGTCGGCATGTCATTAAAATCTGCTTCGCTGGTTCTCATTTCGCATTGATATTGAGCACTATTTAAATAGATAACTCCTGCATCTCCCTCAAAAAGTTGACTTGCTGGACTACTTACTATTTGAATAGTTGTATCGCTATTGTAAGGGTTTAACTTAAAGCTAGGATCTTCAAAATCTTCGACCCAGATAAACAAATTTTCTTTGTACGTAACGGTTGGCTCTAAAACATAAGTAGAATCTGATTTTAATAATTTTGTTGTTGTATATGATTTGTAAAAAGGATATTTTTTGCGATCAACGCTTATTCCATTTCGTTTTATTCCTGCGAAAATTTCAATTTTTCGTTCCCCTACATTTGTAATTGGTATTACACTAGGCAAATTAAATGTTCCTATTAATTCATCATCAATAAAAACCCAAGCGTCAACTATTTTGCTACTATTTGTTCCTTGATTCGAATTTGTAGTTAAATTAATTTTATCTATTTTTAAAAAAGCGGGTCTTTGCTCTTTTTTATCAAACTTTTTACACGAATTTATAAAAAGTATAAGAAAGAATATGTAAATATAATATTTCATGTCTATTTTAATTATCGTAGTAACTATACTATTTTTTATTTATTGTGTGCTTCACTAAAGATTTGGAGTTGCCACCAAAATAAAATTTTCGAAAACTTGAGAAATATAAAGTTTACCTTTATAATAAAGCCCTCCAGAAGCAGCGTTTATTTGACCTGTTGAATTACTATAAATTACTTTTTTTTCGTTCGTTTTCAAATTCAATTCATAAATAACACTTGGCGATAAGTTTTTTTTATTTTTAGAATGTTTATAAATTTATAAAATTTTGGGTGCGAAGAAACGTACAATAAACCATTTTCAATCGAAATATTGTCACCTCCTTTTATTTTAAATAATTTTTCTTTTTTATAATCATCTGCAATATCGTATGCGATAATTTTGTTACTCAATGTCGTACTTATAATTACTTTATTATCTATTTTTATAATTCCATTAGGAAGCTTTAAGCCCTTATCTATTTTGGTGTAAACATTGTTTTTATAATGCGTCAAACTTCCATTTAGGGTATGATAATTCGTTGCATAAAATTCATTTTCATTTACAGCAATTAAATCATTAGGTAAATCAATCGCTTTGTTTTTATATACCGTATCAAGCTTTAGTCCTTCGGCAGAAATTGAAAATCTTAATATTTCAGATTCTTTTTTCGTTACATGATTAATCACAAATAATACTGTTCCATAACTAGACATACCGTGTGGATGAAATGCCGATTTATAATACCTGAAATCTATATTTAATGGGACTGACTTTTTAGATTTAAAGTCGTAGCTCCATATAGAACCTTGGGTTTTTAATTCTCGTCGTTCGTCGCAAGAAATTAATAGGCGAGGAGAGGTGCAAGAAGAATCTAACTGAACGTCTTCTGCCCCGTCTGCTACGATTATTTTTTCAAATGCATCGTATTTTTGTGTTTGAACTGGTACTGCTTTACAGCTAAATAATATTATTATAATACCAAAACTAAGAATGTAATTCATCGTTTTTTATATTTAATTGTGATGCGTGCAAATTTGCGTAAAATCCGTTTAATTTAATCAATTCTTTGTGCGTCCCTATCTCCATTACTTTTCCATTATCTAACACTACAATTTTATCTGCTTTTTTTATAGTTGATAATCGGTGTGCTATAATTATAGATGTTCTGCCTTCTGTCAATTTATCGATTGCTTTTTGAATCAATTCTTCCGATTCAGAATCAATAGAAGAAGTTGCTTCATCTAAGATTAAAATACTAGGATTATATACAAATGCTCTTAAAAAAGAAATCAATTGCCGTTGACCTACCGAGAGCATCCCACCTCCTTCTTTTACATTAAAATCATAATTATTGGGGAGTTGCATTATAAATTTATGTGCTCCAACCAGTTTTGAAGCTTCAATTACTTTTTCTCTCGCAATATTTTCATTACCCAATGTAATGTTATTGTGAATTGATTCTGCATACAAAAATACATCTTGTAAGACAACAGCTATTTGACTTCTAATTGATTTTATATCGATTGATCTTAAAGCTACATTTCCAATGTAAATCTCTCCTTTTTGATATTCATAAAAACGATTTAATAAATTAATAATAGAGGATTTTCCTGCTCCAGTAGCACCTACAATAGCAATTGTTTCTCCTTTATTTACAGTAAAAGACACATCTTTAAGTACAAAAGAAGGTTCGTTATAAGCAAACCATACTTTGTCAAAACGAATAGAACTTTTAAAATCAACGGTTGTCAATTTTCCGTCATTAGCAATGTAATTTTCTTCATCTAAAAGTTTAAAAACTCTTTCTGAACCTACAATCCCCATTTGTAGTGTATTAAACTTATCAGCAAGCATTCTTATAGGACGATACAACATGTGTACAAATAAAATAAAAGAGGTTAAATCTGTTATAATTATTTGTAAATCGGCTTCAGGAGCTTCTATTTTAAACAAGCTATAAAAAACAAGAAGAGCTATCGAAAAAGCACTTAAATTTTCTACAACTGGAAAAAAAACCGAATAAGCCCATACCGATTGAATGTGAGCGTCTCTATGCTTTTTATTTATAGTTCTAAATTTTTCGGCTTCAATATGCTCTCGATTAAACACTTTAACTATACTAATACCTGAGATATGTTCCTGAACAAAGGTGTTTAGCTTTGAAACCTCATTTCTAACCTTTTTAAAAGCGTCTTTTATTGTGTTTTTAAATATTTTTGTAGCCCACAATAAAATAGGTATTGGAAGAATTACAATTAATGCATGTTCCCAATTAATATAAAACATAGTAATCAAAACAAAAACAATAGTTAAAATATCTCCTATAATGGTAATAAAACCTTGAGCAAAAATGTCGGCAATTGTTTCTATATCGCTAATCACTCTAGTTACAAGCATTCCTATTGGATTGTTGTCAAAAAACTTTAGCTTTAATTTTGTGATGTGATTAAAAACTTGATTTCTAATGTCTCTTATTACATTTTGCCCCAATTCTTGGGAAATATAAGTTCTAAAATACGCTCCAATCGCTTCTAAAAAAAGAATAAAAATAACAATTAATGTCCCAAACAATAGTCCTTCTTTATCTTTATTGATGACAAATTCGCCTACAATTACACCTGTTATTTTTGGTCTTATAACGCTTATAATAGCCAACGAAATAGTTAAAAAAATAGCCGTAATGAATTTACTACGGTAAGGAGTGGTATAACTCAATATTCGTTTAAACAATCTAAAATCAATATTTTTAACAGGTTGACTCATTTAGTGTTTTTTATCTAAAAGGCTGTAAAGGTAAGGATAAAACACTCGATAAACATCTGATTTGTTAAAACTTAGTTAACGAAACGCTTATTTTGTCAACAAAATAGGGAGAATGAAATAAAAAAAGTAAAAACCATTTGTTTAATTCATAGTATTCAATAAATTTGTAAGATTATGAATCAATCGAAGTATATATTAATATTAATTAGTACCTTTTTTTCTACATTGAGTTTTGCTCAAATGTCATCAGGTTTTTACAAATCAGACATTGGATTAAAATTAGGTGCAGCTAACTATTTAGGAGAAATAGGAGGTAAAGAAAAAGATAGAAGAAATTTTATTTGGGACATGAAAATACCTCAAACAAAAACTTCTTTTGGCTTTTTTGGTCGTAAAAGATTTCACGATTATGTAGCAGGAAGTGTGGCGGTTAATTTTAACCGTATCAAAGGAGACGATAATTTATCGACAAACGTAGGTAGAGTAGGACGTAATTTAAGATTTAGAAACGACATCATAGATTTGACTTTAAGAGCAGAAGGATATTTTTATAAAATAAGTGATGTAGGAAACAGAGGTCGGTATTACGCTTCGTTTGAAACTTATGGCCATTTCGGAGTTACAGGTTTTATGTCAAACCCAAAAGGAAGTTTAGACGGAACAAAATGGACTCCTTTGAGACCGCTAAAAACTGAAGGTGTCGATTATAAAAAATATGGAATAGGAATACCAGTAGGCTTAGGGTTTTATTTCACCTATAAAAGAAAACATAGAATAGGTTGGGATTTAACTTGGGTTACAACATTTACCGATTATTTAGACGATATTAGTGGTGTATATGCCAAACCTGAAGACATGGGAACTACTGAAGCGGCTCAATATGCCAACCAATCGGCAGCAGTAACTTCTGGAACTCATTTAGCTAATTATCTTCCTGGTCAAAAAAGGGGAGACCCTACTCACAACGATTCTTATATGTACACTACATTATCGTATTCTTACGTATTAAAAGGAAGGTATAAAGGATTTGCTTCTTCATCTCGTAATAGAGGAAAAAGAGGAAGAAGATGAAAAGTTGTAAGAAAAGAAAGGGTTAAGTTATAATAATTCTTTATAATTTGCTTTAAAAAGAGTAGAATACTATTAATGAAAATTACTTTATCCGCTTTTGTACAGTTATTTTTGCTGACATTTTTATTCTTTTCTTGTAAAACGAAAGATCAACAGGTCGAAAATAAAACTTCTAATCAAAAAAACATGAAGATTGCTTCAGCTTATACGATTGCTTTTTATAATGTAGAAAATTTGTTTGATACCGAAGACGATCCGAAGACAAGTGACGATGATTTTACTCCGACAGGAGAAAAAAGATGGACAGAAGAAAGATACCATAAAAAATTAAAAAACATAGCTAAAGTAGCAAGTGCTATTGATTCCGAATTACCACTTTTATTTGGAGTTTGTGAAGTAGAAAACTTAAAAGTACTAACCGACTTAATTGATGAGCCAAACTTAAAGAAAGCCCATTATGGTATCGTACATTTCGACAGCCCCGATACTAGAGGTATTGATGTTGCTTTATTGTTTAAAAAAGAATATTTTGAAGTCTTAAAAACAGAATCTTTAGAAGTTAATTTTAAAAATCATCCCAATGTTTTAACCCGAGATATTCTATATGTCAATGGATTATTAAATGGCGAAGAAATTTCAGTATTTGTAAACCATTGATCTTCTCGGAGAAAAGGAGAAAAAGAAACAGAATACAAACGAATTGAAGCCGCAGAAGTACTAAAAAGAAAAATAGAGCAGATACAAAAAAAATCTCCTAAGGCTAAAATTATAGTAATGGGCGATTTTAATGACTATCCAAATAATAGAAGTATTGAAAATGTTTTGGAAGCTTCATTACAACCAAAATCTGAAGACTTTTATAACCTCGCAGCAAAATTAGACAAAGCTAATAAAGGGTCTCATTTTTACAATAACGAATGGGGAATGTTGGATCAAATGATGGTTTCCAATAGTTGGTTGAGTTCTAAAAAAGGAAATGTATTAAAAGATAAAACGGTTTCAGTTTTTAAACCAGACTGGGTTTTATTTGATCATTTTAAACTCGGTAAAATACCAAAGAAAACTTATAGTGGAAGAAAATACCACGGAGGTTTTTCTGATCATTTAGCGGTATCATTAAAAATGAAGTTCAAAAAATAAATACTTCAAAAAATACTATATCTAAATGATTGTCTATTTGATTTTAGTGTTTTTTTAGAATAAAAAATCACAATATTTGTTACGTTATAATTTATAGTCGCATTATTTTTAGTTTTTCAACAATTAGCTATGAAGTACTATTTTTATTTCGTTAAGAAATCAGCTATTTATAATGCATTTTTGTAACTTAAAACTTTATAAGGTGCGTTATTTTTTTATAATTTTATTTCTAACTTCCTCTTTTGCTATTGCTCAGCAACAAGATTCAATTGTCTATGTTCACGGAAAGAAATTAGAATTGTTAAACACCATAACAGGTAGAATTTCTCCTAAATCAGTTGTATCTAATGGTTATGGTTTATTTTTTGCCCAAAACATGATGTACAAACATACCATAACGGTTTACAACCGTAAGTTTGAGCTTATAAAAACTATTCCCGATAAAATTCAATTAAAAAAATATGGTTATACCAATCACCCTGGTAGTTATAGAGGAGCACCAGTAGAATGTACTTTTAGCCATGAAGGAAAATATGCTTGGGTTTCTAATTATGAAATGACAGGAGGAACTGCTAAAGAATTTTCTAAACCAGGGTGCGATGCTTGCAATTCTCCTTCAAAATATGACAGTAGTTACGTTTACAAAATAAACACCAAAACTTTTGAGATAGAAAAGGTAATATTGGTTGGAGCTGTTCCTAAATATATGGCTACTACGCCTGACAATAATAAAATATTGGTTTCAAATTGGAGTAGTGGTGATTTGAGCATAATTGACAGTAAATTAAACAAAGAAATTAAGCGAATAAAACTAGATGCTTATCCAAGAGGCATTGTAGTCGATAGCGAAAGTAAATATGCTTATATTGCTATTATGGGACGAAAAAAAGTAGCAAAATTAAATTTAACTAATTATTCCATCGAATGGATGGATAACATAGGGAGAAACCCTCGTCACTTGTGTTTATCCCCCGACAATAACACACTTTATATTAGCTTGAATGGAGAAGGTAAAATAGCTAAATTAGATTTAAATAATAGGACGATTATTAAAAAGAAAACAGGAAGAATGCCTCGCTCTATGGATATTTCTAAAGATGGAAAATTCTTATACGTAGTTAATTATGGAAGCAATGAATTAACGAAATTAGAAACCAAAACCATGAAAATTATTGCGACTTCTAAAACCAAAAGTAAGCCCATTGGTGTTACAGTAGATAATCGGACTAAAAATGTTTGGACAGCTTGTTATAGTGGGAAAATAATGGTTTTTCACGATACTTATTACGACAGTATTCCTGTAAATATAACCGAGCGTGATGAAATGTTAGCCGCATTAGCTAAAAAAGAATTGGAACAAAAAAAAGAAAGATTAAAACACAGAACTAATCATGTTGCAAAACCAATTAAAAACGAATTGATAGACGGCAAATTTATCTTAGTTTCAGGTTCTTTTGAAACCAGCGAAGGCGCACGCCGAAGAGTTAAAGAATTAAAACGAAAAGGAATAAAAGCAAAACTATATTACAATTCTAAAAACAAAAGAAACTATGCTTATATAGGTGCATTTAAAAATAGAAATGAAGCCCTTAATTATTCCAAAAATAGTAGCGTAGCCAGTTGGGCATTTCGTTTACCAAAAGAAGATCAATTGATTGCTAAAGTTAGTCCTAAAACCAGTGCAGAAAATAAAAATGTTTCGCCAATTAAAAACAATACAACAACTATAAAAGAGCAAACTATTTTACCTTATTTAATTGTTAGCGGTAGTTTTTCTGTTCAAGGCAATGCAGCTGCTAGAGTTCGTGTTTTGAAAAAACAATTTAAAAAGGCTTTTGTTTTTCATAATCCTATGAATGGAAAATACTATGCAATTGTCCAAGACTTTAAAACAAAACTTGAAGCCAAATCATTTTTAAATACAATAAACGAAGACGGTTGGATTTATAAGAAATAGTTAATTTAACTGCTGAATTAATAAATTCATATTTGTCTTATAATTTATATTATGTTAAGTAGAGATTTTAAACACCTTCATATTACAACTGTTTTTACGCTATAATCGTTTTATAATTTACTACCTATATCCAACAGCCATAATTTAAATTTAAGAAAATATTACCTAACATTAAATTTGTTTCATAAAACTTATTTAATTCCACGCAACATTTCTCTTTTTCCTGGAGGACCTTCCAATCTTTCCATTTTAAAACCTACAGCTTCCAAATCTCTACGTACTTGACCTTTGGCACAATAAGTTACAAAAACTCCCTTGTCGTTCATAAAACTAAACAACTTGTCAAATAAATTTATATCCCAAACCTCAGCTTGAACTTGAGGTCCAAAGGCATCATAAAAAACAAGATCAATCGCTTTTCTGGGGTTAAAATCTTCTAATTTAGAAGCCATTTTTTGTATAGTAAAATAATTATTAACTAATCCTATTCCGTCCCATTTTGCCTCATGAATTTTATCAAAATGTTTTTGACTATCACCACCAATAATTTCAGGATAATTTAATTTAGAAATAAGCTCTTTATCTACAGGATAAGCTTCAATTCCTATATAATGAATTTGTTGTTTAGTTTCCTTTGCGTAATTTGCAGTAAGCAATGCATTTAACCCCGTTCCAAATCCCATTTCCACAATCGTAATCGAAGGTTTAGAACCAATTATAGGCTCCAATCCTGTTTTTATAAATACATGATTCGCTTCTTGAATTGCTCCATTTGTAGAATGATAATTTTCGTTTAATTCTTTATTATAAAGCGTATGAGAACCATCGTCCGATAGTTTTAATTCTAAATTATTCATGTTTTTATTTTAAATTATTGCGTTTTTTACTATTCAGGACTTCTTAAATTCTATTTTGTTAAAATACTAATTTTAGGATAGCGCCTCTACCCTTCTTTTTCTTTCTTTTATAATCAAACTCAACTCTCTTCCCGTTTGCCCCGAAACAGATGAATTTTCTTCTGCTCTTCTTATCAAATAAGGAAGCACTTCTCTTATTGGTCCATAAGGTACATATTTCACTACATTATATCCCTCATTTGCCAAGTTATAGCTAATGTGATCACTCATTCCTAATAATTGAGCAAAATAAATACGTTTATCATTTTTAACAATTTTGTGTTTCGCTATCAAATCAACTAAATGTAAACAGCTTTTTTCGTTATGCGTTCCTGCACACAATGATATACGATTTAAATTTTCGACACAATAAGTTACAGCCTTATCAAAATCAGCATCTGTTTTTTCTTTAGTTTCTTGAATCGGACTTTTGTAATTTTCTTCAATCGCCTTTGCTCTTTCTTTCTCCATATAAGCTCCACGCACAAGTTTCACCCCAATTTTGTAGTCTTCCTCTTCAGCTTTTTTATGCAATTTTTCTAAATATTCTAACCTATCCCAGCGGTACATTTGCAACGTATGATAAACTATTACTGTATCCTTATTGTAACGCTCCATCATCAATTCCACTATACCATCTATTGTATTTTGAATCCAACTATCCTCGGCATCGATAAACAAAGGTACATTAAGTTCATGCGCTTTTTTGCATATTTTATCAAAACGAGCCACTACTCTATTGTAACGAACCAAATCTTCTTTCGTCAATTTTTCTATCCCATCATTAGCTTTTTCCAAAATAGAAAACAAAGAAACTCCCGTTGGCTTAAACACCGAAAAAGGAATCGTTTTATTCGATTTAGCCTTTTCAATTGTTCTTATAATTTCTTCAACCGTAGCATCTAAATCCTTATCATCTTCCTTTCCCTCTACCGAATAATCCAATATAGTACCGATATTAAATGCGCCCAATTCTTTAATCGTGGCATTACACTCTTCAATGTATTCTCCCCCACAAAACTGTTCGAAAATAGTCTTTTTTATAGGGTAATTAATAGGTAAACGAAGCGTCAAAGCCGTTTTGGTAACCATACTCCCCAACGAAACCATTGATTTACTGCTCACTATCTTAAATAACCAATAAGCCTTTGCCAATTGAAAGGTCGATTTTCCCTTAAAAGCTATTTCTGTATTATTAAAATCTATTGCCATCTTTTAATTATTATCACTAAAATTATATTCACTAGGGCGTTCGAGCGGGCTGTCCACTATATCTTTTTTGTAAAAAAACAAAAAAGGATGCCGTTTCCATCCCTAACGCAAAACAACGTTGCCATGCTTATATATTGAAACCAAACAACATTTTCCGTCTCTTTTTATTATTTCTTTATCAGCTTCCGATAATCGGTTATTTTATCTCTTTCTAAAACCTATTCTTAATCTTTTTTCAGCCCCATATCATCAACCATTTTTACAAAAATAACATTACTTTTAAATAAATAATTGAATTTTGTTATATTTTACATTGCTTTATCTATTTTTGTAACGATTTATGAATATTTCAATAATAATAGCCGACGGAAGTGACATTGTAAGAACTGGTTTACGCCAAATATTACAACAATCAAAAAGTATCAATATAGCTTCCTCTGTTAGCAATGACAACGAACTTCAAAAAGCTATAACAAACGACAAACCCAATATTGTTTTAATCGATTATACTTCAAAAGATTTTAATTTAGACTCAATTACAAAAATAAAACAAACAAGCCCTCACACTCGTATTATTGGAATCACCCACTGCCCTACCAAATCCGATGTCAATGAAGTCTTAAAAAAAGGAATCATTAGCCACATCAAAAAAGATTGTCCCGCCCAAGAAATTATCGATTCGGTAATTGAAACATATAACAATAAACACTTTTTTTGTGGAGAAGTACTCGAAGTACTCAAAGAAAACAAAAAAGAAAACAACAGTTTAACTTGTTCCCCTTCCTCACTTTCCGACCGAGAAATGGATGTGGTAAAACTTATTTCAGAAGGCTATACAAACGCCCAAATTGCAGTTGTACTACACATTAGTAACCATACTGTAAACACACATCGGAAAAACATTATGCGAAAATTAGGCGTTGGAAACACCGCTGGAATTGTGATTTTTGCGGTAAAAACAAATCTTGTAAGCCCCGATAAATTTGAATTTTCTCCTAACGAAAAATAATTTAGCTGTGAAAAAAATTCTATACCTAATATTTTTTATCGTTTTACTAGCCTTTGGAGCTGTATATTACATCTATACTTTAGCAAATACTAAAAGTCTCCTGTTTTCAGAAAATTCAAAATCAATAGAAATAAAAGAGCCAATTCCATTTTCTGAATTAGGTGCTTTTCTTGAAAAAAATAAGTTAATAGCCAATAAATACAATGTCAATTTATTGATAAAAATAAAACAACTCGACAAACTTACTTTAACAGAAGGAAGAATTACATTGAAAAAAGATTGGACAAACAATCAACTGGTCAACCAATTAAAATTAATGCGCAATCAAAAAAAAATAGTCTCTCTCATTTTTGGAAGCGTAAAAAACTTAGAGAGCCTTGCTGGTAAAATTGCTCCTTTTATAGCCTTAGACTCAACAGCACTTATCAATGTGTTTAATGATAGTGAAATTCAAAAAAAATATGGATTCAATCAAGACACTTTCCTAACTTTTTTTATACCTAATACTTATGATATTTATTTCAATATTTCAGCAGAAGGATTTATAGAAAAAATGGCTAAAGAATATAAAAAATTCTGGAACGCAGAACGAATAGAAAAAGCAAAAACAATTAAAACTTTCCCAATCAGAAATTACAATTCTAGCTTCTATTGTTTACGAAGAACAAAAAGTAAAATTTGATGAACAACCCAAAATTGCAGGTCTATACCTCAATCGATTAAAAAACAATTGGATGCTACAAGCTGATCCTACCGTTAAATTCGCCTTAAACGACCCAAGTATAAAACGACTATTATTTAAAGACCTAGAAGTCGAATCTCCTTACAATACTTACAAACATACAGGCTTGCCTCCAGGTCCTATTTGCTTGCCCGAACCAAGAACCATTGACGCTGTGTTGAACTACGAAAAACACAATTATTTTTACATGTGTGCAAAACCAGAATATAGTGGATATCATAATTTCTCGAAAACTCTGGCACAGCATAATGCTTACGCAAAAAAATATCAACATTGGTTAACCAAAGAGGGAATTAGACATTAAAAAAAACAAAGTTATGGCAACAATATTAGATGGAAAAAAATTATCACTCACCATTCAAGACGAATTAGCAGAGGTAGTTGAAGAACGACTATCTAGAGGTAAAAAGAGACCTCATTTAGCCGCTATACTTGTAGGAGAAGATGGAGCAAGCAAAACTTATGTAAATGCAAAAGTAAAAGCTTGTGAACGAGTAGGATACGAATCTACACTCATAAAACTTCCAGAAATTACAACCGAAAAAGAATTAATTGTTGAAATCGAAAAACTAAACGATGATATTTCTATCGATGGTTTTATTGTTCAACTACCTTTACCTGCACACATCAATGAACAAAAAATTATTCAATTAATAGACCCTAAAAAAGATGTCGATGGTTTTCACCCTCAAAACATAGGTCGTATGGTACTTAATCTTCCTACTTTCTTACCTGCTACTCCAAATGGAATATTAGAGTTTTTAAAAAGATACAAAATAGACACCATTGGAAAAAGTTGTGTTATAATAGGACGAAGCCATATCGTCGGTTCGCCAATGAGTATTCTAATGGCTCGGAATTTTTACCCAGGAAATTCAACTGTAACACTAGCTCATAGTCGAACTCAAGATTTAAAAGAAATTTGCCTTAAAGCCGATATAATTATTGTAGCTCTTGGAAAACCCGAATTTCTTACAGCTGATATGGTAAAAGAAGGTGTAGTTATTATAGATGTAGGAATAACTAGAGTTCCCGACGACTCAAAAAAAGAGGATATAAACTTGTTGGAGATGTTAAATTTGACGAAGTTGTAAAAAAAGCATCATTTATAACTCCCGTTCCTGGCGGAGTAGGTCCTATGACCATCGCGTCGCTACTAACCAATACCCTAAATGCTACGAAAATAAAAAAAATATAATACAATAAGATATTAAAATTTATTTGTGAATAACATCAATAAAGAAGTTTTACTTCTATACTTGTAAAAACAAAATATTAATACTATATTTGCCAACCGAATAAAGAACAGAAGCAAAACCCGAAAGGATAAATAGAATCAATATGAGTAAAAGAACATTTCAACCATCGAATAGAAAGAGAAAAAACAAACACGGTTTTAGATCTAGAATGGCTACTAAAAACGGTAGAGCAATTATAAACGCAAGAAGAAGAAAAGGAAGAAAAAAAGTTTCTGTTTCTGATGAGCCTAGTGCTAAAAGATAATAAAAGAAAATATTATTTCTTAAAAAGCCAATATACATTTTGTATATTGGCTTTTTTTATGAACAAATCTATAATATTAGGGTTAAAATGAACTTATTTGAAAAATTATTATCTTTTGTTGGAGTGTAAGCGTACGGGGAACTACGTAGGTTTATTTTCTACCCAATTTTGAGGAAGTAATTCATGAAGTTTA
>CAMZKF010000124.1 GCA_947311095.1 uncultured Flavobacteriales bacterium | reverse complement strand
TATGAAAAAGAAATTAAGTCTTGTATTATTGTTAATTGCAATCGGTTTTGGATTTTATTATTTGTATGTTCGATTGCCAATTATAAATGGTTATGCGGCAAAGAATATGTGTTCTTGTGTATTTGTATCAGATAGAGAACAAGATTTAGTTCAAGAGAATGAATTAAATTTTTCACTCTTAAAATATACGACAAGCCAAATAGATACGATTAATAAAACAGTTGAGAGTTCTTTTTTTGGTTTACGAAAACGTAAAGCTTACTACAATCCAGAGGTCGGGTGTGCGTTAGTTAATAATGCTAAAAATGTTGAAGAGTATAAATTAATTAAATGGAAAAAAGGAAATATTGTTTATGATAATAATGAGCTGCTAAAAATTAATAATATTAATAAAAATAGTAAGTTAAATAAAATTATAGCGGCGCATTTGAATCATAAAAATTATAATTCAACAGCTTTATTAGTTATTCATAACGATGAATTAATAGCCGAACAATATAGTGAAGGATTTACACTTAAAAGTCGTTTTTTGGGCTGGTCTATGGCAAAAAGTATAATGAATACAATAGTCGGAATTTTAGTTAAAGAAGGTAAGATTGAAGTAGATGATGTTTTAAATGAGGTAACATGGCAAAATGACGAACGTAAAAATATAACATGGAACAATGTATTACAAATGACATCGGGAATAAAATGGGACGAAGATTACGGATCTATTTCAGATGTTACAAAAATGCTTTATACCAAAGATGATGTTTATAAGGCAGCTATAAAAAATAAATTAGAATTTCCGATTAATTCTCATTACGAATATTCTTCAGGCTCGTCAAATATATTGGCTGGTCAAATAAAAAAACTATTTCCAAAGGAAGAAGATTATTTAAGTTACCCTTATAAAATGTTGTTTGCTAAATTGGGAATGAATTCAATGTTGCTGGAAACCGATCCTAAAGGGACTTTTGTCGGTTCTTCTTATGCTTGGGCTACAGCTAGAGATTGGGCTAAATTTGGCTTGTTGTATTTACATAAAGGAAATTGGAATGGAGAACAAATATTACCCGAACAGTGGACTTCTTATACGTCCTCTCCAGCTCCAGCTTCAAATGGAATTTATGGGGCTCATTTTTGGTTGTATACTGATAGCGAGTTTCCCAACGTTCCTTCAGATTTATATTTTGCAGATGGATTTCAAGGACAGCGAGTTTTTATTCTGCCGTCAGAAAATTTAGTGGTTGTACGTTTTGGATTAAATAGCGAAGAAACTATTGATTTTAATGGGTTGTTGAAGCAAATTATAGCATCGTATTAAAATAGATATAATATGGTGTTTTTTTTATCAGAATAGGTATTAGTCAATTTTAGTTGTAAGTTTTCATTTCCTATTAAGACTAAATATTAGCTCGGTAGATATAAATGTATTAGGTAATTATTATAGAATGGGAGAAAATCAATTATTGATATTTGTAAAAAACAAAGTACTAGGAAAAGTAAAAACGAGATTAGCCAAAACAATTGGGGATAAAAAAGCGCTTTATATTTATCGTGCCTTATTACATTATACGAGTATGGTTTCAGCCAAAGTAAATGCATTACGTAAAGTGTATTATTCAAGCTTTATTGTATCAAATGACGAGTTTGAATCAGACCTTTTTGAAAAAAGATTACAAGCATCAGGTAATTTGGGGGATAAAATGTATGAGGGTGTTAAAGAGGCTTTTGGTGAAAAAGCAAAGAAAGTAATTGTAATAGGGAGCGATTGTTATGAAATAAATGAAACGATAATACAGGAAGCTTTTAATGCGTTGTCAAATCATGATTACGTTTTAGGTCCTGCAAACGACGGAGGGTATTATTTAATCGGAATGAAAAAACGAAACAAAGAAGTTTTTGAAAACGTTGTTTGGAGTACCGAAAACGTTCTACTAGATACTATTTTGAATATAAAGAAGCAAAATAAGACCTATTACCTATTGCCTACATTAACAGATGTAGATGAAGAAAAGGATTTAGGTGAACTAAAGAACTTCTTGTAAGAAACTAAAGTTATTTCAAAACAGGTTCTGTTATTTTTAATTTAACCGTAAAATCATTTTGATCAATCCAAATTAATAAAGTTGGTTGATGTGCCGATTTTGTAGGATATTCTAAATTGTAACTAATTAAATTCGTATTGTTTTCTGAGGTATGTTTTACTTGAAAGCCTTTAGGAGAAGTGATGAGTATTCTGTTGATTATGTCTTCAAAAAGTTTTTTAGAAAGTTCTTTATCCATAGCAGTATAAAAATCTACGGTATATGACGTTAGTCCATCCTTTTCGATAATACTTTCTTTTTCTCCATTTTCAAAATCAATTATTTCAGCATCTTTACCTTTGTAGTTCTTAAACCCGTTGTAACTTTCTTTAAATATAGAATAGTACTTGTCATTAAAATCTTGTAACGTATAATTTACCGTTTGATTGATACTTTGTTCGTCATTGTTTAAGTTTAAATCTTCCTGTGAGAATGAAAGTGTAGAAATAAATAATGAAATTAAAATTGTAATAGGTTTTAAGTTATTCATAATAAAATGATTTTAATCAGTAAAATAAGTGGCGTATATATTATATTTTCCTAAAGATATAATATAATTTTGTAAAATCAATGTATTCTTAATCATAAGTTTTAAAT